>JAFGMD010000020.1 GCA_016927685.1 Candidatus Falkowiibacteriota bacterium | reverse complement strand
TTACCCAAAATTTTAATTATTATTGGTCCTACTGCCAGCGGAAAAACTTCCTTATCAATAAAACTTGCCAAAAAATTTAATGGCGAGATAATTTCTGCTGATTCGCGGCAGGTTTATAAAGGTATGGATTTGGGAACTGGAAAAGTGACGAGAAAAGAGATGCAAGGAATAAAGCATTATCTTTTAGACGTGGTATCTCCGAAAAAACGATTTACTGCCGCTGACTATGTAGGATTGGGAAATAAAGCGATTAAACAAATTCAGAAAAAAGGAAAATTGCCGATTATTTGCGGAGGGACCGGCTTTTATATTGATGCTTTATTATATGGTTTGCCAAAAACAGTTGCGCCTGACTGGAAATTAAGAGCTAAGCTTGAGAAATTAAGCAATGCTAATCTCTTCAATAAGTTGAAGAGAGTCGATCCAGAACGCGCCAAGATTATCGATAGAAATAATCGCAGACGCTTAATCCGTTCTTTGGAAATTGTCATTAAAACCGGAAAGCCAATCCCTGAATTAATAAAACAATCAAAATATGATATTCTAAAAATAGGAGTTAAAAGAAATAAATCAGATCTTAAGAAAAGGATACATAAGCGCTTGATAGAGCGTTTTAGGCAGGGGATGATTAATGAAGTAAAAATGTTACTAAAACAAGGCATTTCCTGGCAAAAATTAGATGATTTTGGCTTAGAATATCGTTTTATAAGCCGTTATTTAAACGGCATTCTAAATAGAGAACAAATGATGGAACTTTTAGAAACAGCTATTAATCAATATGCTAAGCGTCAAATAACTTGGTTTAAGCGCGATAAGCAAGTATTCTGGTCAAATGACCAGTTAAATATAGAGAAAAAGGTTAAAAAATGGCTCTTTGACAACCGTTTCAAATGGTAAAGTTGACAAATAACACTTTTTGTGTTGTTGTGCATTGACAGGAATCATTTTTTGTGTAAAAATATAATATTCAAAAACTGAAAAACCCCGCAAGGGGCAAAGGAGGTCAGTCAAGATGAGTGGGGCTAATTGGTCTAAAGAAGATTCAGAAAAATATGACCAGATGGCGCTCGATGCCATTGAAAGAGCAATATGTTATAAAAGAAATGGAAAGATATTTTTACTTTTAATCTTCAGAGATGAAAACAGCATTGAATATGTCAGGGATGAAATGGCTTTTATGCTAGATAATAGGCTGGAAAGCCTAGTGGAATTTGCCGATCTGCCTAGTCATATTCATAAAGAGTCGCTCCTTGTTGAAACACCAGAAAAAAAGATACCCCAAAAAATAGCAATTTATTGCATTCCGTCAAAAACGGGTTTTCAAACTAAAAAAGAGAAAAACCTACCCATTATTGAGCATGTACTTGAAGAACGAAAAGAAGAAAAAAATACAGTTATAGCCAAAACATAAAAGCTGGATGGTAATTAACCACCCAGCTTTTTTTATCATTATTTTTTATGCTTCATGTTTAGGTTCATTTTCTTCAAACATTTTTTCATATTCATCCTTGGATAAGATTTCACCCGGCTTGATCACTCTGACAGAAGGTTCTCTGCCTAAAAGTTTTTCTTTTCTTTTTTCACCAATTTTGTCCAAAGCTTTATAAACAGTTTCTAGTTGCTCAACTAGATATTTTGCCTTGCCAATTTTTTTTAGATCATTTTTAATTCTTTCTAATTCGTTTTTAAGATCATATTCTGCTTTATTAATTACGCTTTCACTTTCAGTTCTGGAAACGATACCAAGTATTTCTTCTGGAGTATATTTCTTTTTTGATGTTTGTTCGGATTTTTGCATAGGTTTTTCAAAAGTCATAAGTTTATTAATTATTTTATTATATTTAATTATAGCATAAATATACGAAATTGTCAATTATTTTAATGCTTTTTTCAATAATTCTTGCACGATTTCAGCATTGGCCTTACCCTTGGTTTTGGCCATGGTTTTGCCCACAAGAGCTTGCATGGCCCTTTCTTTGCCGGCTTTATAATCCTCAACCGGCTTAGAGTTTTCTTTTATTACTTCTTTAATGATTTTTTCAAGTTCTTTGGTATCTGAAATCTGGGAAAGATCGCCAGTTTTTATTAACTCATCTGGCTCGGCTCCTGTTTCCACCATTTTAATCAGCATTTGGTTGGCTGTGGCATTATTTATTTTTTTATCAAAAATCAGTGTAACTAATTCGGCAAAATTTTCCGGCGTCATTTTAATTTGTTTAATAGAAAGATTCAATTTAACCAAAAGAGGCATTAAATTATTAATCAATAAATTACCAGCCAATTTTAATATTTTTGGCCTGTTTTCTTCCCATAAATTATCATTATTTTTAGCATGACCAATTTCTTCCATCCAATTTCTTAATTCTGAAAATGACGCTTCGGCAAAATTAGCAATTTCTTTTTCTTCAGCCAAAATTTTAACATCATCAGGAGATAAATCGTATTCAGCGATAAATCTTTTTATTTTGGCTTCAGGCAATTCTGGTAATTCTGCTTTTAAGCATTGAATATCAATCGCGATTTCTTTAGGATTGCATTTTGTATCTGCTGAAATTAAAAAATGAATAGGGGGGATGTCTGGCTCTGGGAAATAACGGTAATCATGAGCTTCTTCCTTGGAACGTTGTTCTTCTGTCATGCCTTTAGCATCATTCCAGCCGCGCGTGGTCAAGGTTTGAGGGGGGTTGCCCTCCATCCAAGCCTTGGTTTGTCGCTTGATCTCATATTCTAATGCCCTTTCAATCATTTTAAAGGAGTTCATATTCTTGATTTCTGTTTTGGGATATAGCTTAGTATCGCCAACTGGCCTTAAAGAGATATTGGCATCGCAGCGCAGGTGCCCCTTTTCCATGTCAGCTTCAGAAACATCAAGATAGCGCATGATTTGGCGTAATTGCTGTAAAAATATTTTAGCTTCTTGCGGAGTTTTGATATCTGGCTCTGTAACTATTTCCATTAAGGGCGTTCCACCTCGATTATAATCAACTAAGCTATATTTTTTGCCAGTCGGATGTAAAAGCTTAGCCGCATCTTCTTCTAAATGTATGCGATTAATTCTAATTTTTTTTATTTGTTTTGTCTCTGGAATATAAATTTCTAAATAACCAGCTTTACCAATTGGCTTGTCAAATTGGGAGATTTGATAAGCCTTGGGTAAATCGGGATAGTAATAGTGCTTGCGGTCAAATTTAGAATATTCATCAATTATGCAATTTAAAGCCAAAGCTGTTTTGGCGGTCCAGCTTACAGCTTGTTTATTAGCTACGGGTAAGGTTCCCGGATGACCCAAACACACCTGGCAAACACAAGAATTGGCCGGCAGATTTTCTCCGCCATTATCGCAAGCACAAAACATTTTTGTCTTAGTTTTTAGCTGGACATGAATTTCCAAGCCAATGACTGGTTCAAATTCCATAAATTTTTATTTATTGGATGATAACTTTTTTTGTGTCTTTTAAATTGTTATACAAAATAACGCCATAAGCCGTAAAGAGGGGGCTTAGTATTATGAAAATTAAGGAAACAATTGCATTAAACATTAAATTTTGATCTAATGCACTAAAATCAATATTCCCTAAACTAAAAATTAAAGTTAGAACCAATGCTATTAATCCGCCGAAAACATAAACCAATAAAGAAGGAAGCACTAAGCGCCAAAAAGCAGCGCCCCAGCGGCCTCTAACTAAGTCCTTACTGTCTTTTAGGGATTTTACGCCCTTGATATCTTCCAGCACAACGATATATTCGGCAAAGGAATACCAGATCGCAAAAATTATGCCCGGAATAATTAAAAGTATGAACCCAAGCATAATTATTAAACTAATTAAAATAAGTACCCAGAAATAAGACGCAATTTTTTTCATTGAAGATTGAAATAGTTCGTTGATATTTATATTTTGATTTTTATGAATTTTATTTATTAGTTCTATTAATAAGATACTAATCCATAAATTTATAAAAATGGCCAAGGCCATAACTAATAATGATATCATTTCTTGTCCGGGAAAAATAAATAAGTCTAGTAGATATAAAAGTAAATAGGCTGGCAGCAAAACTGCGATAGGCAAAATAAATTGTTTATAATTTTTTAGGCATAATTGCCAGCCCGTTTTAATAAGATTTGAGACGGAAATTAATTTCTTTTCCATAGGTTAGGTTGGTTAGATTAATTTTTATTATATTGATGAGGTTAGCGAGGTTATTCTATAATACTAAGCTTACTACGAACAATGGCCAATATTTCTTCCTGCACGGTTTCAATGGGTTGATTGGCATTTATTTTGTGCCAGCCAAATTCATCAGCTAAGAGCTTAAAATTATCAGCCACTTTTTTTAGGGTTGTTAAATCTGTTTCGTGGACATTATTTTTTTCTAAGGACTCAAGAAATGGTTCGCCTTCAAATAAGATGCCTAAATTTTCTGAAAGCAGGTGTGAATTTAGTTTATATAGCAATTCCTTATCAATGCCCGTTGCCATCCCCCAGGCAATACCAGTGCCAATATAATCTTCAGCTACGACCCAAGTGCCTTTATCAAATTTTTCTTTAAGCTTCGTTTCGTATTGGGTTCGATTTAATACTTGCAATAATTGAAACTCCCTGGGGGTAAAATTATAAGTATTGCCTTCTTTGAGATAATTGGAAATTAAAAGCCCGGATGGCTCTATATTGTAAACTGCATATTTTAAATATTCTGCATTTTTGCCAAATTTAACAATAAGATTTTCTACGAGCATTTTAGCTTGAGTTGTTTTGCCAAGTGCATTAACGCCGTAAAAGACGATAAATTGGCCTTTTTGTTTAGTGGGCATACAGGATAGTAATTAGTAATTAGGAATTGGAATATTTATTTAAATGTTAGCATATTTTAGGAAAATTAAAAATAGCCGAAAAAATTGCTATTTATTGAAGAAATTAAAATATTAAGGGTTGATCTTGGGTATATTTCAGGCCTTTTTTGACGGCAATTTCAGCTTTTTGAATTTCAGCGCCAATGTCAAAGGCATGGGCTACTAAAGAAACTACATCAGCCAAAACAAGCTGATTATATAACTTCATTGTTGCTTTATCTTCTTTGCCATTTTGGCGGAATTCCTGTAAATATTTGCCATTTGGCGAAACATGTTTGGCTACGATTTCTTCATTTTCAGTAGAAATAACCAAATAGCCCCTGGGATCTGAAGTGCAATCTAGTTCATTGCCATATTTCTTGATTAATTCTTGGGCAATTTGCCAGTTGTTGTCATAAATATGGGCACAATTAGAATAAACGGTTAAATTGCCAATTGGCCAGTTTAATTTATCGGCAATATGCTTTTGCAGTGTTCTTAAGCCAAAAATATTTAATAGCCAGCCGCCGAAAATGTCATGGGAGCGGAAATAGACAGTCAAATCCAATTTATTATCAACATTTGTTGCTTGCAAAAAAGTCATACACGGCGAACTTTTAGCTGTGTTGTCTTGGATTCCAAAAATAGTGGCGCAAGCAACGCGATCAGTGGGGTAGCGGGATAAATAATCTATAATAACATCTTGGACTTGATTGTATTTATAATTTTTCCCCGGGATTTGAGGAAAATTCCAAAGTCGCTCGCCATAAGTGTAATCGGCCGTGCCTTTTTCGCCAGTCATGAATTTCGGCAAATAATCCTCAATGTCTTTTTTAGTAATTTGAAAATAGGGGAACATCGTAAAATTTGTCGGGTCTTCATCCGTAATCACAGCCGCAATATTGAAAAGCTCCTTGCAATTGTTGCCATGAAAAGATTCGCGCACAGTGCCAAATTTCATAATTTTTTTTATAATTTCCAGCCAGGCCTCGCCAGCAAATTGTTTCTTAATCTTGAAGACCGATTGATCTGTTGGCATAACGCCGTCAAATTCAATTTTAGCTTCAGGAAAAATTTCTGGCTTTGACCAAGATTTATTTTGCGGCTGATAACTTTTTATTTTAGCCATAATTTTTTCTGGTTCAATTACGCCAATTAAGTTCTCGCATTTAACATTATGGCGGAATAAGTCAATTTTACTCTTAGAAATTTCTTTGTGTATTTGCGCAAATTCTGTGTTTACTATTTTATTTTCAGCATCCACTCCTTTATCAATTAATTTGATTAAAGTGTTTCCACTGTCGGTTCTTTCCTCGCCACAAATGAGCAAAAGCCGAATTTTGGGATTGGCAAAAATATTTCTGATGATATAATTAATGCCTTCTTTAGAATAAAGCTGTCCCGCCAAAGCAAAAAGATTGTTATCGATTTGGTCAACTATTTTATTTACTGGGGTCCATAAGCAAACAATCCCGATTTCTGAATCGGGATTTCCTATGATTAATTTATCTTTGAAATAAAGTGGCCAGTTCATATTATTAGCCGATAGCAAACCAGATTGTTTTGGCTTTTTTTGTTTTTGGTTTTAATTGAGGTTGAATTAAATGAAAATGTAAATGCGAAACAGTTGCGCCTGTATAGATTTGGTCGCCAAAACGCAAGGTTAAACCTCCGCCTTCGATATTATATTTTTTTATAAGCCAGTTGATTAAATATTGTACGGCTTGGAAATCTTTTGCTGAAATATCAGAAAATTTATTTTTATGTTTAATGCTGATAATTATAAAATGGCGCTTGGTACCAGTATAGGGCCAGGAATTTTCAGTGGCGAGCCAGCCATTATATTTTTTTAAAATCGGTTTTTTATGATATTTAAAATTATCTGAACAAAAGGGGCATTTATTTGTGGAAATAATATCTTGCAGAATTTTTTTATAACCCTTTGTCCTGGCAAATTGCAAAGCAATGCCTGCTTTATTTTTAGTAGCTTTGATATTTTTTAATCTTTTCATAAATCAATTTTTATTAATTGGACGCCAGCGGCTTTCATAACTCGCTCGCCGTCAAAATTCGCCCAGCCCTGGTTATAATAACATTTTGTTATGCCAGAAGTGGCAATTAATTTGGCGCACATGGGGCAGGGGAAAGTGGTGACATAAATAGAAGTGCCCTTTAATGATACGCCATCTCGAGCTGCTTGGGCAATGCAATTTGCTTCAGAATGCGTGGCTGAACATAATTCAGCTGTTTTTTCGCCGGGTTTTAAATTATCGCGTATGCAGCCAATTTTATAACATTCGTCATTATTAGGAAGCATTCTATTATATGATTGATATAAAATCTTGCCATCTTTAACTACTAAACAGGCGATTTGACGCCAAAAGCAGCCGCTTTCTGCTGCTAAAATAATAGCTTGCTTCATGTATCGTTCATCAATTTCAGTGTAATTTTTTAATATATTTATACTATTATTTTGAGCTCTAGCAACTTTTTCGGCGGGATGATAATAAAAGCCGGTTTCAATAATTAAATTTGGATGATTATTAAAATATCTATTTTTCAATTCATTTATCACATCATCATTAATCAATACTATCTGGTTTGAGTTTTTTATATTTTCAATATTATTAAAATCTAAGGTAAAAATTCGACGATTAAGCGATGTTAAGAGGCTCTTAACTTTTTCTAATGGCATTTTTCTTAAATCAATTTCTAGCTTGTAAAGCTGATTGGCTAGTTCATCGCTTAAAATAAAAATATCCGCCTGCGGATATTTATCCAAGATTTCTAAATACCCCCTATGAATTATGGCAAAAGTGCCAATGATTATCATAAAATTATTCTTTTTGCTTGCGCATCTGGTTTAATTCGCAGAGATGAGTTTTAAGTGTGCGTTCAACAATATCAGTCGTGGAGGTATTTTCCGCCTGGCGCGCCAGTTCAACTAATTGGCCAACATATTTTTTAATATCTTCTTTTTGTTCGGTGGGGTAACTCTCATTAATACAAACAAAAATATCTGGTTTAATGATTTTTATTAATTCATAATTCCATTTGCCATTTTCATCTATATCATCAATTAAAGTAACATAATCAACGCAATGCTGGTAAGAAAGCATTTCCATGCGTTCCAGATGAGGTATGATTGGTCTAAAAGGATTTTTATAAAGCTTGATAGCACGGTCAGAATCAACGCCGACTACAAGAATATCGCCATGCTCTTTGGCGCGGTTTAAATAGCGTAAGTGCCCAATATGCAACATGTCCCAGGAGCCAATAGTGCAAATAACTTTTTGTTCTAAAGTTTTGTGGGCGTCAATAAATTTTTTCAGGTTATTGTAGTCCTGAATTATTTTAGCACGCATAGTTTATTTTTTATGCTCCATAACCTTCGGCCCATTTATCGCGGTTTTCAAATAAATCATCGGCTTTTTTCTTGGCTTCTTTAGCATCCCCCATATTCATAATTGCCGTGGGCAGTATATCTAGGGTATCTTCAATTACCTTCATAGGATCATCTATAACAGCTTGAACATTAAAAGTATTATCGGGATTTTTTTCGATTTCTACCCATACCTTGACCCCCTTGCCCCAACTAACATTGCCTTGTTCTGTGCGATATAGCGTAGTATCTGGCCTTTGCTCCAGCTTTTTACTGCCAGGCACTTGTTCTTGTTCTAGCTTCATATTTTTTTGATTATTTATTAAGGATTATTTATTTAATATTTACATTTTAGCAAAGGAGCATAAAAAAATAAAGAGGGTGGTCAAAAGAAAAAACTCTCTGAAAATCAGAGAGTTTTTTCTTATATAATTGGGTTTCACCTAAATTTGGACTTTGATACCAGGGCCCATGGTTGAAGATATTGTAATGCCTAAGATAAATATACCCTTTAAACTAGCTGGTTTGATTCGGTTAAGCACATCAATAAAGGAGTTAAAATTTTCAATCAATTTCTTGTCATCAAATGATACTTTGCCAATTAAAATATGAATATTGCCAGTGTCATCAGTTTTAAATGTGATTTTACCTTTTTTAAGCTCTTCAACTGCTTTTTTTAGATTTGGAGTAACTGTTTCTGTTTTAGGATTTGGCATTAAGCCCTTTGGTCCTAGAATTTTAGCGACTTTAGCCATATCTTTCATCATATCCGGAGTAGTAAGGATTATATCAAAGTTTATTTTTTGCGTTTTAGCGATTTCCTCGATTATTTCCTCACCGCCGACAATATCAGCGCCAGCGTCTTTTGCCTCTTTCTGTTTGTCAGCTGGTGCTACGACTGCAAGTTTTATTTTCTTACCAGTGCCATGTGGTAAAACCGCGACAGAGCGGATTTGCTGGTCGCTTTTTTTAGGATCAATGCCTGTTCTAACCGCTACATCAATTGAAGCGTCAAATTTTGTGTTGGAAGTTTCCTTGGCAAGCTTTATCGCTTCTTCAATCGGATATGATTTTTTAGGATCAATCTTGGCTTTTAGTTCTGCAAAACGCGCTGAACGCGGTTTTGCTTTTGGTGCTCTTTTCATAAAATATTTGTTTGCGTGGTATTAATGAAAGGGGACTAGCCTTTCTCCCACAATTTTAAATTTAAAATTTTAAATTACAAATTCTAAATTTGTAATTTGGTGCTTTGAATTTATTATTTATCAATAGTAATGCCCATTTGACGAGCTGTGCCTTCAACAATTTTCATAGCAGCTTCAATATTATCAGTATTTAGATCTTGCAGTTTTTTTTCAGCTATTTCTTTGACTTGGGCTTTTGTGACCTTACCGACTTTTTCCTGTAACGGCTTGCCTGAGCCCTTTTCAATGCCAGCGGCTTTGCGTAGAAGTTCAGAGGTTGGCGGAGTTTTTAATTTAAATTCATAAGTGCGATCTTCGTATACAGTAATTTCCACCGGGATTGTATCGCCCATTTTATCCTTTGTTGCTTCATTAAACTTATTGCAAAATTCTTGAATATTTAAGCCATGCTGGCCTAAGGCAGGGCCGACAGGGGGAGCTGGCGTTGCTTTGCCGGCCGAAATTTGTAATTTAATTATGGTTTTTACTGGTTTTGGCATAGGGTATAAAAGTTAGTTTAACCACAGATTTATTATCACAGATTATACAGATTTTCGGTGAGAAGCCCATTTTACAATGGCATCGGGTCTGTGTTTGTCTGTGAATTAAATTAGTGTTTCAGTTATCATATCTTTTTTATTTGTAAAAAGTCAAGTTCAATGGGGGTTTCACGGCCGAACATGGATACTAAGACTTTTACTTTACCGCGGGCTTCATCAACAGAAGTAACTTTGCCTTCAAACCCCTTGAATGGGCCATCATTAATTTTCACAGGCGAGCCCTCTGAAACATCGATTTTGAATTTAGGTTCTTCCTGCCCCATTCTTTTTAATAATGACTGAACTTCTGTTTCTGAAACCGGACTAGGAGTAGTGCCTGAACCGACAAACCCCGTAACATTAGGAGTATTTCTGACTACATACCAGGAATCATCAGTCATATCCATACTGACTAAAATGTAACCAGGAAATATTTTTTCAATCACTGTTTTTCGCTTGCCGTTTTTAATTTTAATCTTTTTTTCAGTCGGAATAATAATATCAAAAATTTTATTTTGCATGTCAAAACTTTCAATCCTTTGCTTCATATTATCAGCTACGCTTTCTTCATAACCTGAATAGGTATGAATTACATACCATCTTTTGCCGCGCGATACTTGTTTGGCCATATGTTTTTAGGTTAAGTATTATTTATTTTTATTTAATTACTTGTTCAACGCCTAATGCTAAAATATAGTCGACTACGCCAATAAAAAAAGCTACAGTCAAACTAATACCGATAATTAAAAGCGTGTAATTAACTGTTTGCTTTTTTGTCGGCCAGGTAACTTTTTTTAATTCAGCAATTGATTCGCGGATGTAATTAGAAATTTTGCTAATGATGTTCATAAATTTAAGTTTTTTAAAAAGACCCTTGGCAGGTCTCTATATTCACACTTTACAGGTAAAAATGGGAGTTGTCAAGCCATTGTGGATTATTGACAATTTTTAATCATTTTGTTAAGTTAAATTATCTGGTTCTATAACAAATAAAAGGAGGTTTGAAATGGGAGAAAGAGATGTCTTAGCAGCAAGGTTGAAAAGCGCTTTTGTATCCCAGCCCCAGCCCAAATTTACTGCAAAGGATCTTTGGTTGGGCTCTGGCATGCGGAAGGGCGGTTTGAGCATTTATTCTTACAAAGGCAAGCGAATTGAGCCCGTAGAAATATTGCCATTGCCTGGCGCTGACAAGGACGACAAATTTGATTTGTCCAAATGGCTTCCTGGCGTGGGAAACCAGCTAGCTGATGAATGCACGGCAGCGGCCACATCGCCTTTGATAACTTTTATCCACTGCAAAGACCTTAAGTCACAGGGCAAAGTCGGAGTGCCGGAAAGGAATACGTTTGATGATGATTGGATTTACAGCGAGGGGAGAAAGCTTGCAAATATGCCCAGCAATAAGCCGGGCTTGCGCATTGGCGATGCCATGGAACTTTTTCGTAAAGTAGGCGTTAAGCCAGAGCGCGCCAAATCTTCTGACGCTGACAAGATCGCCAATCACAAAATCGAGGTTTATGCCCGGGTTAATTGGACCAAATCCGATGAAGTGAAAATTGCTATTAAGCAGTTTGGTCCGCTGCCTGCTTCCATGTGGATTGGCGCTTCTTGGTTTAATTCCTTGGGCTACATTGAAGAGGGTGATTGGGGAAAGCTGCACCACTCGGTTTTAGTGGTCGGTTGGTCAAAGGAAAATGGCAAAGAATACTGGATCATCCGTAATTCATGGGGGTCGAAGTGGGCTCAGGGCGGTTATGCGTATATGGTGCCCCGTTATTTGGAGCGCTATACCACAGATTGCGTTTCAATCGTGGACATTATGGGCTCAAAAGATCTTTACCCGGCGAACAATTGGGAAAAATGGCTGTCCAAACAGCCCCAGTGGTTCAAGGACGCTTTCCAGATCAACTTTTAAAAATAAGGCGGTTCCGCGTAGCGGAACCGCTTTTTTATTAACTCGTCGCTTCGCGTCGCAGTTGACAAAAATAATTTTTTGCGATTTAATATATTAAAATGCTCTAAAGAGGAGGTTGAAAATGGGCACAAAAGATGAGCGGAGGACAGTGACTGTGCGGCTGGGGCAGAAAGAGCTGGAATTTTGTCAGAAAGTTCATAAAGAACTTAATCTGACTTTCAGCGAAATGATGCTGGAAGCGATACGGCTTTTTCTCTGGATAGCGAGGGTTATCAAAAAAGGTGGATATCTACTAGTTGTGGAAGGTGAGGGTTCTGTCCAAAAACAAATTGTGGTGCCAAGTTTGGAATGGTTAACTGAAAAAGGAAAACTAGAAGGAGGAAGCGATGGGTAAAAAGATTAAAAAATTGCTTGAAAAAAGCGACAGATTGATTGAAGAAAACAATAGTTTGCTATTTGATATTTACGAGTTTATCTTGGATTGTGAGGGTTTGGCTCCGCTTAATTAAATGCAAATTCAAAAGTCCGCCTAATTTAGACGGACTTTTTTATATATTTAATTATATATCCAGATTTTTAACTTGTTTAGCGCGCGCTTCAATAAAGTGTTTTCTGTTTTCGGCTTCATCGCCCATGAGAATTTCAAATATTTCATCAGCTTTGGCCGCATCTTCAATATTTATTTTTTTCATAACGCGAGTTAACGGATCCATGGTTGTTTGCCAAAGCTGTTCAGGATTCATTTCGCCAAGACCTTTATAGCGCTGGATAGAGATTCTGCCAGTTTTAGCAACTGTTTCTTCGGCTTCTTCACTAGTTTCTCCCTCTTCAATCTCGGTAACTTCTGCTACTTCTTCTTTTTTTGCTTTCTTACCCTTAGCTTCAATAGTTAGTTTGGAAAGCTCGGAAATAATTTTTTCTTTTTCTTCATCAGTATAGGCATATTTGATTTCTTTGCCCTTTGCAATGCGATACAATGGGGGTTTGGCTATAAAGATATGGCCATTTTTAATTAAATCAGGGAAATATCTATAGAATAAAGTTAAAAGCAATGTTCTGATGTGCGCTCCATCAACATCAGCATCAGTCATGATTACTATTTTGTGATATCTTAAATCAACAATATTAAATTGTTCACCAATGTTTGTGCCTAAAGCAATAATTAGAGCTTTAAGTTCATTATTAGCCAGCATCTTGTCTAATCGCGCTCGTTCAACATTGAGAATTTTACCGCGTAAAGGCAAAATTGCCTGATTATCACGATTTCGTCCCTGTTTAGCAGAGCCGCCAGCAGAATCACCCTCAACAATAAATAATTCAGAAGTTGTTGCATCTCTTGATGAGCAATCAGCTAGTTTGCCTGGCAATGTAAATCCTTCCAATACGCCCTTTCTTAATATTGTGTCACGAGCCGTTTTAGCTGCTAAGCGTGCTTTGGCTGCCAATAAACATTTACCAATTATTGCTTCAGCATCGCGCGGATGCTCTTCTAAAAAGATGCCCAATGCTTCATTAGTTACAGAATCAACTATTGATTTGACCTCAGCATTGCCTAATTTAGCTTTGGTCTGCCCCTCAAATTGCGGATTTTTTAATTTTACTGAAACAACCGCTGTTAAACCCTCACGCGTATCATCGCCTGTTAAATTTTCATCTTTTTCTTTTAGCACCCCTTTATTGCGAGCATAATTATTTAATGTTCTGGTTAGAGCTGTTTTAAAACCCATTAAATGCATGCCGCCTTCGGTTGTAAAGATATTATTAGCAAATGTTAGTGTTGTTTCATTGTATTCGTTAACATATTGCAGGGCTATTTCAACCGCGATGCCATCCTGCTCTTTTTGCACATAGAAAACATTATCATGCTTTGGCTCCTTAGTATGATTTAAATACCTGACGTAAGAAGAAATACCGCCTTCAAAATAAAAAGTGTAATAATATTTATTTTTCTTATCGCGTTCGTCTGCAAAAATTACTTTTACGCCCTTAGTCAAATAAGTTTGCTGCCTTAAATGGTCAAGAATAATTTTTGGCTTGAATTCTAATGTGGTGAAAATTTCAGAATCTGGCTTGAAATATATTGTTGTGCCAGTGCCCTTCGCGGTTTTAATTGCTTTTACCTTGCCCTGCGGTTTGCCGCGTTTATATTCCTGGGCCCAAAGCTTGTCATATCTCTTCACTTCAGCGCGCATGTATTCAGATAGAGCATTTACTACTGAAACACCGACGCCATGCAAGCCGCCTGACACCTTATAGCCGCCTTCACCAAATTTACCCCCAGCATGCAATTTTGTTAGTACTGTTTCCAAGGCTGAGGTTTTAGTTTGTTTGTGAATTTCTACTGGGATACCACGGCCATTATCTTCAACAGATACCATGCCATCTGGCGTTAGAGTAACTATAATTTCAGTACAATGGCCGGCCATGGCCTCATCAATTGAGTTGTCAACCACTTCCCAAACCATATGGTGGAGCCCTGCTTCAGCTGTGTTGCCAATATACATGCCAGGTCTTTTTCTGACAGGTTCTAGTCCCTCTAATACAGTAATTTGCGAAGCAGTATAATCTCCGGCAGCAACTTTTTTTACTTTTATTTTTTTCAATTCTTTCGACATTTTATATAAAATTAGATAATTATTAT
>JAFGMD010000019.1 GCA_016927685.1 Candidatus Falkowiibacteriota bacterium | reverse complement strand
ATATTTGTTTATTTATCATTATTAATATTGGTAGTAGCATTTTATTATGGCACTAGACTAGTTTGGGCTGATTTTTTGGTCGCTAAAACATCGCAAATGACTTATATGAAAATTGAAGATTTCTCAATAGCCGAAAATAATATGAGATATGCAGTCGATATAAATCCCTATCGCTTAGATTATAAATTTTATTTAGCTAACATTTTTATTAACAAAGAACTATTTTACAAGGGACTTAATCGGGAATATAACAAAGCGGAAATACAATCAAATATTGAAAGCATTTTAGCCGAAGTATTGAGTTCACCAACAAATAAACCGGATAATTTGATTTGGCTCAAAGGAACTTATAATTATTTAAAATTACTTGGTTATCAAACCTATAATTCAGAAGCATCTATTAATCAAAAATTACTATTTCTTGACCCCTATAATCCGGAATTGTATGTTGATCGGGCTTTATTAAATTCTTTTATATATTCGGCGCTAGAAAATAGTCAGGAAGATCAGATTCCCGATCAGGAGATGGAGATGCAGATAATATTAGAAAAAATTAAGTCAGACTTAGAAAAAAGCATAGAATTAAAAAATAATTACGGTCTAGGTTATTATAATTTAGGCTTATATTATGAAAAGCTTAGAGATTATGTAAAAGCCCAGGAATATTTTAAAAAGGCCTTTGATTATGACCCGCAAGAAAGCATAATCGCTGAAACTTTAAAAAATATTTATCTAAAAGACAAGGAGTATGATAAAGCTATCGATATAATAAATAGATATTTAGAATTTAATTATAATGATATAAATTTCCGAGAGGAATTGGCCAGTCTTTATTATGAAACTAGTAAATTCGATGAAGTTAAGCGTCAGGCTGATATTATTTTACAAATAGATCCGGAAAATACCCAGGCAAAAGTATTGTTAGAAAAAATATAATAATTTATTTAAAATAAAAATAGAGCATTGATGCTCTATTTTTTATAATTATTATTTTTTTAAGAATTTTTCTAATAAAGTTCTCTTTGCCAAAATTGCTCTTATTTTTCCCTTAGCTACGTTTGTTTTGACGAATTTAAGCCAGTCCTGATTGGGATATTTACGATTTTTATCTATAAGTATTTCTATCATATCTCCACTTTTTAAGGGTGTATTTAGGGGAGCAATATGATTATTTATTAAAGCACCAGCACATTGGTTGCCAATATCAGTATGAACATGATAAGCAAAGTCAATGGGCGTTGATTCTTTGGGCAAATCTATAACATCACCCTTTGGTGTAAAAACAAAAATTCTGTCTTGAAAAACATCTATTTTTAAACGCTCCAATAATTTTTGATTTTCCGTGACCTCTTTTTGCCATTTAGTAAGCTCTTTAATCCACTTCATTTTTTTATCTGGCTTAATAGAACCTTTTTCATCATAATACCAATGGGCTGCGATACCATATTCTGCCTCTTCATCCATTTCTTTTGTGCGTATTTGCACCTCTACAATTTGGCCTTCAGGCGTAAAGACAGTTGTGTGCAAAGAAGAATAACCATTTGGCTTTGGCTGAGCTATAAAATCTTTAATTCTGCCTTTAAGCGGCTTCATTTCTTTATGAATAATACCCATTACTGCATAACAAGTTGGCACATCTTTCACAATTACTCTTAGGGCTATAAAATCATAAACTCGGTTAATATCTTTATCATGTTTTAGAAGTTTCTGATATAAACTATATAATTGCTTTACTCTGCCCCTGACTTCAATAAAAGTAATTTTTTCTTTTTTCAAAATTTGCTTTATGAATTCAATATTTTTTTCAAGGTGTTTTTCTTTAGCTTTTTTTTGTTCTTCAACAATTTGTTTAATCCAATTATATTCTTTAGGATATAAATATTTAAAGGCCTCCTCCTCCAAAAGACCTTTCATTTCATACATGCCCAAACGGTTGGCTATGGGTGCGTAAATTTCCAATACCTCCGAAGCAATACGAATTTGCTTATTGCGCGGCAGAGCGTATAGAGTTTTTAAATTATGCAGACGATCTGCAAATTTTATTAAAATAACCCGCAGATCTTCTGCCATGGCAATAAACATTTTACGCAAATTTTCAATATAACGCTCCATGCCGCGATATTTGATTGTTCCTAATTTTGTAATGCCATTTACCAATGAAGCCACATCCTCACCAAAATCTTTCTTAATATCTTCAAGTGTAAATTTTGTATCTTCAGGCACGTCATGCAGCAATCCAGCAATTATAATATTTGGACTTAGCTTCATTTCTGCTAATGTTTGAGCCGTGGCCAGAGGATGATAAATATAATCTTCGCCGCTCATTCTTTTTTGCCCGGTATGGGCATTAACAGCAAATTCAAAAGCCAACTTAATCATTTCTAAATCAGTTTTTGGATGATAAAGCCTGATGGTTTTTAATAATATTTGAAAGTTTTTTTCTAATAATTGAGCTTCCATATCACAGCTATTATTATAATTTATTTTGTCTAAAATTAAAAGACTAGGCTAGACCCTTGACTAAATTTAAAAGATGTGATATACTATAAGCAAATGTAAGGGTTCCCAAAAGGACCTTATTGCAATGGGAAAAAATCCTACGCTCACGCGTTGGATTTTTTCTTTTTGTCAAATTTAAAAGATGCTACTCTTGACAAAACCAATATTTTTTGATATGATTCTTGTGATGGGAGAGTTGACACCCTTACATTTACATTGTAATTGGGGTTTAATCCTCTTCCATCACTAAAAAACCCCCGTTTTGTGATCGGGGATTTTTTATTTATATTAATCTTCTTTTTTATTTTTTTGCGGGGCATTGGGATTTTCCCAGGTGGCATAATCGCAATCAGGATAGCGGTTGCAGGCGAAAAATATTTTTCCTCGCCTGCTTCTTTTAACTACAATATCTCCCTGTCCGCACTTGGGGCATTTAACGCCAATTGATTTTTGAATATTTTTGGTAAATTTACAGGTTGGGTAATTGGAGCAGGCCAAAAATTTGCCAAAGCGGCCAGTTTTAACTTTAAGCCCCGAGCCGCACTTGGGACATTTTTCGCTAGTTTCTTCTGCTTGAGATTCTTCTTTTGTTTCAAAAAGGGGTTGAGTGGTTTTACATTCAGGATAATTGGAGCAGGCCAAAAATTTGCCAAAGCGACCCATTTTAATGACCATGGGCGAACCGCACTTTTCACATTTAATATCGGTTTTTTCTTCAGTCAATTCTTTTTTGGAAATTTCTTTTTCTTTTTCCTTTAAAAGTTTGGCAAAGGGATCATAAAATTCTCCTATGACTTTTTGCCATTTCATTTTGCCTTCAGCAATTTCATCTAGTTCTTTTTCAATAGAAGCAGTGAAATTAAGATCCACTATTTGAGGGAAATGTTCAACTAATAAATCATTGACTAAAGTGCCAATTTCCGTAGGTCTTAATTTTTTTTCATCATCTTTGATGACATAATTTCTTTCTTGAACAGTCGAAAGAGTCGGGGCATAAGTGGATGGTCGACCAATGCCATTTTTTTCTAAGGCCTTAATTAAAGTTGCTTCAGTATATCTGGCTGGCGGTTGGGTAAAATGCTGGACTTTATCCAATTTAATTAAATTAAGCAGATCTTTTTCTAATAAGGCCGGTAAAATATTTTCCTTGACAGCTGCTTTATATATTTTCATAAAGCCGTCAAATTTCACTATAGAGCCAGTAGCTTGAAAAGTATAGTCATTAGCTTTTATATCTACTATTGTTGAATCTAAAATGGCTGGTCGCATTTGACTGGCCAAGGTCCTTTGCCAAATTAATTTGTAGAGTTTTAATTGCCTTGGTTCAAGATACTGAGCAATTTCATCAGGAGTTTTGAAAATATCTGTCGGTCTAATAGCTTCATGGGCTTCTTGAGCGCCCTTGGATTTAGTTTTATAAATTTTAGCACTGGCAGGCAGATAATTTTCACCAATCTCATTCTTTATATATGATCTTATGTTATCTAAAGAATAATTGGAAAGATTTAATGAGTCAGTTCTCATATATGTAATCAAGCCAACAGACCCTTCTGAGCCCAATTCAATACCTTCATATAACTTTTGCGCCAGCATCATGGTTTGCTTGGCTGAAAAGCCCAATTTTCTGCCGGCTTCTTGTTGTAAGGTGCTAGTCGTAAAAGGGGTAGGGGTAGCTTTTAAGGTTTCCTTTTTTTCAATTTTTTCTACAATATATTTTGCGCTTTTCAAATTATCCAAAATTGTTTGGGCTTGATTGTCATTTTTTATGCCAAGTTTGGTTATGGCTTTGCCATTTTCTTTTACTAATTGAGCAACAAAATTTTGCTTGTCTTTTTCTAAGGTAGCTTCTACGCTCCAATATTCTTCTTTTTTGAATTTTTCAATTTCGCGTTCGCGGTCAACTACTAAGCGCACCGCAACTGATTGCACGCGGCCAGCAGAAAGACCCTTGGCAACTTTTTTCCAAAGTAGGGGAGACAATTTATAGCCAACTAAGCGATCAAGTATTCTTCTGGCTTGTTGAGCGTCAACCAAATGAATATCTAAATGCCTCGGTGTTTTTAATGCTTCTTCAATGGCTTTTTTTGTTATTTCGTGAAAAGTGATCCTTTGTGAATTTTTGTTTTCCAATTTTAGAATATTAGCCAAATGCCAAGCAATAGCCTCGCCTTCGCGGTCTTCATCAGTCGCCAGTATGACATTATCAACCTTTTCCGCAGCTTTTTTCAACTTAATAACAGTGTTTTTAGCTTTGAGTGGAATAACATATTCTGGTTCGTAATTATGCTCCACATCAACACCTAATTTTTTTTGAGGTAAATCTCTGACATGACCAAAAGAGGACTCCACTTTGAAGTCCTTGCCTAAAAATTTGGTTATGGTTTTGGCTTTTGTCGGCGATTCAACGATGACTAATGATTTAGACATTTAATAAAAAGTTATAGATTAGATACTGATTTCTTATATTAATAACAGTAAAAAATAGTTTTGTCAAATTAATTGTTTGAAGCAATGTAATTTTGTCCGCCTAAATTTTTAATCAAACCCTTCATTTCCATCAAGCTTAAAGTACTGCTGACAATTGAAGTTGTGAGGTTTGTTTCCTTGATAATTTGGTCAATATGTTTGGGGTCTTTATTAAGATTTTCCATAATAATTTTCTCCTCAATAGTAGATGGCAAAACTTTTTGATTAGCCACATAATTTTTAACTTCGCGCAGATTTAGTTCGTCTAAAATATCTTGATAATTAGTTACTAGCTTGGCGCCTCTTTGAATTAATTTATGAGTGCCAATAGAATTGCGGTTGAAGAGTGAGCCAGGCACGGCGAAAACCTCGCGGTTTTGTTCCAGCGAACAATAAGCAGTAATTAAGGCGCCAGAACTTTCAGCTGCTTCAATTACTAAAGTCCCGAGTGATAATCCCGCAATGATTCTGTTGCGAGTGGGGAAATTATGTTTGAGCGGCATCATGCCAATGGGAAATTCAGTGACAATTGCGCCGTCATTATCTAAAATATTTTTGGCCAAAAAGCGATTCGAAGAAGGGTAAATGCTTTGTTGGTCAACTCCACTGCCTAATACTGCGATTGTTTTACCTTTAACATCTAGTGCGGCCTGGTGAGCAAGCGCATCAATACCCAAAGCTAAACCACTAGTAATAGTAAATCCATTTTGTGATAATGGCTTAACCAATTCGGTAGTTATTTGTTGTCCGTAATTAGAAGCTTTTCTGGTGCCTACGACTGCCAGATTGAATTGTTGGTTTAAATTTTCCAAATTGCCCTTGACATATAACAAAGCCGGCGGAGAAAATATTTCTTTTAAGAGTTTGGGATATTTTTCGTCTTTAATGGTGATAACGTTAATATATTCTTTTTCAATTTTTTCCATTTCAAAGTCAGGATTAATTTGGCTGCGGATTAAAATAAATTCTTCGGCAATTTTTTGTTCCAACCCGCATTTTATAAGTTCACTGTAGGAAGTCTGCCAAACTAATTCCATGCTTGGAAAATAGTTATAAAGCTTGGCAAAGCGATTAGCTCCGATTTTGGCAAATTGCGAAATAGCTATCCAATATTTTAAATCGTTAGACATAATTTATAATTAACAATTAGCAATTTACAATTTACAATAAATAATCAATTATCAATTTTCAATATAACATAGAGCTGGTAATCTTGACAAAGACTGGTAATTTTGGTATAATGTTAAATACAGCAAAATATACTTTTAGTATTCAGAATTCTATTCGCCAGCCGGCGAAACGAAATAGATACCCTCCTTTTCTAAAGTAGGAGTAGCCATAAGCTAGGATTTAGGCTTTATGCCGAAAATTCTACGCTGGCGGGTAGTGTTCTGGATATTAACAATTGGTCTTAATAATAAAAGGAGGAAAGAGATGAAGATGGTCATTGGCGTCCTAAAGGATAGCAATAATAGATACTTGGCTGCTCGGTGTTTCGAGAGTCTAGGTGACGATTTTTTAACTTCTCATAGCGTATTTACGCTCAAGCAGAACGAAAATGAAAGTATCCCAGACTTTGAAGAGCGTGTCCGTCGGGAAGCCCGAAAACGCGGAATAGCGCACATCGAACGCCTCGACTAATAAATTTAATAAAAACCCGGTCGCCAGATCGGGTTTTTTATTTGGGATTGACAATTTAAATATATTGTGATAATCTGAGTAATCAATATAAAAAAGGAGGAAAAATGAAAAAGATTGTTTTGTCCCTTGTCAGGGGATACAGTTGCACACTGATTTGGGCGGTTTACTTCTCTTTAGTGAGTGTGTGCAGTGGTAATTTCTTGTTTGCTTTTGACTATGGATTTACCCAGGCTTTAATCGGTATAGCGATTGCTGAAAGTTTTCATCTGTCTATAAAAATTGCCGTTGACCACAAGGCCAGGACATCTGCGGTGTCTAAGACCACGGAAGGATTGGCTTAAGGGGACTGCTACAAATAGTAAGACTCTTTATGGGAGGCAACGACCCGGTCGCAAGATCGGGTTTTTTATTTAAATAAAAGCACCCTGTCATCCAGAGCGAAGCGAAGGATCTATGACATCGATGATATAGATTCCTCATTACATTCGGAATGACAGGGTGCTTTTTAATTAAATTTATTTTGAATTTTTTCCAGAGGTTCATTTTCGCAAAACATTTTAATAGCTTCAATAATATCTGGAATTTTGCCTTCTAACATTTCTTCATCTTCTTCACTGAATTTTTGCAGGACAAATTTTTCTGTTGGCATTATTTCTTTAAGTTCATTAGATATACCGACTCGTATGCGAATAAAAGTTTTGGTTTTTAAGTTTTGTATAATTGAGTCAATGCCTTTGTGTCCGGCTGAGCTGGATTCAGTGGAAATTCTAATTTTACCAGTCGGTAAATCTAAATCATCTTGAATAACAATTATTTCTTTTGGTTTAATTTTATAAAATGTTTTGAGAGCTTTAACGGCTTGGCCAGATTCATTCATAAAAGTTTGGGGTTTGGCTAAAATAATTTTTTCAGCACCAAAAGTGCCAGTAGCGACTTCGGACTTGAACTTTTTTTCTACTTTAAATTCAGACAAATCAAAAAGCCCTTGAATTTTTATTTCATCAAGAATGCGAAAGCCGACATTATGTCTGGTGTTTTTGTATTCTGGTCCTAGATTACCCAGTCCAATTATTAATTTCATATTATTTATTACCAAGCTTTAAATTAACTTTTATAGGCGTGCCAATAATTTTAAATTTATCACGCAAGGAATTTTCTAGATATCTCAAATATGATGAAGCCAGTACATCTTTTTTTCTCACCTGCACTTCAAATTCGGGGGGATTTGTGCGCAGTTGTTTAAAATTAGAAAGATAGGGGTGTAAAAACAAGCGTGAACCACTGGGCTTTTGTTTTTTTAAGGCATTTTTTAAAAATTTACCCAAAGCATTAGTATTTAGCTTGATATGTCTACCGTCATAAACTTGTTGAGCTAAATCTAATATATCATGGACATGCTTACCTGTCTTGGCAGAAGTAAATACAATAGGCGCCCATTTTAAGTAGGGGAAATTACGATTAATGTAACGTTTAAAATCATCAGCAGTATTAGATTCTTTACCTTCAACCAAGTCCCATTTATTAGCAACTATAATAATACTTACTCGTTCATCAAGAAGCAATTGAGTTAAGCGATTATCCTGTACTGTAATGGGTTGGGAAATATCAATAACCAAAAGACAGACATCAGAATTGCGCGCATTGGCTATTGCCTTAGCCACAGAAGCTTTTTCCAATTCGCCCCCTTCTTTGGCGTGTTTGCGTATGCCTGCTGTATCGACTAAAGTATAATTTTGGTCTTTATATACAAAATGAGTGTCAATTGATTCTCTGGTGGTAAAAGGAATTGGGGATACAATAACTCGTTCTTCGCCCAAAATTGAATTTAATAAAGAAGATTTACCAACATTGGGCTTGCCGATGATTGTAATTCTAATGGCTTTGGGAAATTCATATTTTTTACCTTTTCTGACTTTTTTCTGCTTTTTTAAATTTTTAACAATCTCATCAAGCAGATCGCCAGTGCCGCCACCGTTTTTAGCAGAGACAAAACTTATTTCCCCAAGACCGAGTTTGTAAAATTCTGCACCGCGTTGTCGCATATTAACAGAATCAGCTTTATTAGCTGCTAAAATTATTGGTTTTTTATATTTTTTAACTGCTTGAGCTAGTAAACGATCCTGAGGCATTAAGCCATCTTGTAAATCAACTAAAAATACAATTAAATCAGCTTCGGCTAAAGCGGCTTGAGTTTTTTTAATTATATCCAAGGCAAAATCAATATTTAAATCGGGCGAAAGCTTTTTTAATTTTTTAGATGGAATGATTGTTTCAATGCCGCCTGTATCAATCAATTCAAAATTATAGCCCTGCCAGTAGACAGGGCCAATAAGCATGTCACGAGTGGTGCCAGCGATTTCCGAAGTTATGGCTTTAGGCCTCTCCAATAAACGATTAAATAAGGTAGATTTGCCGACATTAGCTCGTCCCAAAATTATTACTTTTGCTAATTTTTTCATGTATTTAGTCTGCTATTGATAATGCCTGCTCTTGATCTTGCCCTAAAATAATTAAAAAATCAAGGTTAGTATCTGGTTCTATTTCAAGCCAGGCTGGCTTATCCATACCAACATTAGCATTTAATTTACTTTTTAAATCAGTTAGGGCTTCGTTTTGCTCTCCATTAGATAGGTCGTAAATAACTGTTTTTTCAAAATCTTGCTTAGCACAATTACCATATTCCACTACTTCATAGCCCTTATTTCTAAGTTTAATTGTGGTACGATAAGCTAAACCTTCTATTTTTGTACCATTTTGTACTTCCACTTTAATTTTTTCTTTTGGCTTTATTTCCACATATGGATCAAATATATATTTTATTTTTTGCTGTAGCTGATAATAAGACATGTCTTTTGGAAAAAGTAAAAAAGCTCCATTGATATTAGTAGCATAAAGCAAGCCAGTCGGACTGTCATCCAAAACTAAATTAGTTATATTGCTTTTATTTATTTTTTTAGCTAATTTTGCCATTTTAAACATTTCCCAGGCATTTATATTAGTAGAAACATGTTCTTTATAAAAATCAAGCAGGGCATTAACTTTGCGGTAGCTTAAAAATGTAGTTATAGACATGGCCTGGTCTTTCATGGCTTCTAATACTTTTTGTTGCCTTTTACTTCTGGCAAAATCAGAAGCCTCACCATTAGTGCCATGGCGCGAACGCGCGTAATTTAAAGCGGTTTGCCCATCCATTTTTTGCCAGCCGGATTTGAAGGAAACTGATTGATAGCCGAAATCATCAGTAGGAAATTCATTATCAGTAAAAGCCGTATCAACATATATTTTTAATCCGCCCAATTCATCAATTAATTTAGTAAACCCAGCAAAATCTACGCGTGCATAATAATTTATTGGCATATCAAATACTTCTCCTATTACCTCGGCAGCGAATTCTGCACCATGGTCAAAATTTTTCTGCTCGCCAAAATAATTAGCATAATTTATTTTATGCCAGCCATATCCGGAAATGGGGATTGATAAATCGCGAGGTAAGGAAATCATGGCTACTTTATCGTCTGAAGGCCGGATAGATACGATTATAATCGTATCTGTTAGATAGGGGCCTGGATGGCCTTCTCCGCCCATGCCTAAAAGCAGGATATTTATCCTGTCATCAGATTCTCCTCTTAAAAATTTATCTTGGCTGGGGCTTAAGCCAAAAATATTAATTCGGTCAAGGCTATCGCTCAAGCTATCTCCGGAAAGAATT
>JAFGMD010000018.1 GCA_016927685.1 Candidatus Falkowiibacteriota bacterium | reverse complement strand
CAAGAGTTTATTCATGAGTTTTGATTAGACCATATAGCATCTTGGAAATCTCTTCTAGCTGATTGTAAAAATAATTAAATTTTTCAATTTCAATTTCTTTCTCTGTGAATAATAGATCAAAAATTGAAGTGCATTCAAAGACCGAACCGCGAGCAATGACAAAAAAATTTCTTTTATCTCTTTTTGTTGATCTCCCGCTACCTTCTGCAATATTTAATAAGATGCTCAACGAAGCCCTTTTTAGCTGATTATTCAGAAAAATATCTACATTTGCAGATTTTAAAAATTCTGAAATTTCAACATTTATATTTTTGGCTTTTTTATAAACTTCAAGTTTTTCAAAATCAAACATATTTTTATTTTTATTTCTCTTGCTCTTGCTCAATACTCAAAACTCCTTATGACCCCGCCAGGAATCGAACCCGGATCCAGAGCTTAGAAGGCTCTTGTTCTATCCATTGAACTACGGAGTCAAATTGCAATTTTCAATTTACAATTAACAATTTACAATTTTGGAATTTTTATATAAAAAGCTCTGAGCCCAGAGCCCTGAGCTTAGAGCTTAATACTATTTTAGCAAAAAATCGTTGTTACGTCAATTATTTATTTAATTTTATGCTAATGATAGCCAAAAAGTTATTTATTTATTATTAGCTAAATTTGAGGCAGTTAGTATTGACAAAATTATGAAAATGTGCTATTATTAAAGCATACTTAGCAAGCTTTAGGCCCTTAAAAGTTAAGGGCAAGGAGCAAGCTACTGGAGTCACGCGTTGCGTGACAAAGGAGGGTTTGACAATGGCAAGAAAGAAAAGCGAATTCTTGAAGGCCGCGGGCAAAATGTGGGCCATGATGCAGGCAATCACCAATGCTGTCCTGGAAATGGGCGGCGGCGATGATGACATGCATCGTCTGCTCACCGACAGTCAACTGGTCAAGCAGATCGCCGAACTCATCATGTCCGGCCGGCAAAAAGTCAGCGACACCTACAAAGTGGTCGTGGACTATTCCAAGTCGCTCACCGAAATGATTCAGCTCGGCAACTATGGCTATGTCAACGATGACATCACTGACAGGCACTTTCCAATCCAAGGCTCTGGTCAACACGAAGCCGAACTGGTTCTGGTCCATCTCAACAAAGATGCCACGACCAAGGAAGTACTGGTCCAAGGTTCTGGTCAATACGAAGCTGAACTGGTTCTGGTCCATCTCAACAAAGATGCCACGACCAAGGAAGTGCTGGCCAATCTTGACGAAATGGGTCTAAAACCCGCAAAAATCGAACACCAGCTTGCCTTAGGAGCTTTACGCCCTGAACTTCAGAAGGAATTTCCGATCGTCGCTCTCGGCTCGGTCTGGGTCGATGGCCGTGGCGACCGCCACTATCCGTACCTGGACTTCAATGATGACAAGCGCAAGCTCCGCCTTGACTGGGATGCTCGTGGCAGCCATTGGTACGACTACTGCCGTTTCCTGGCTCTTCGCAAGTAAGGTTCTCGTCAACATGGCCGCGTATGGTTTTATACTGTACGCGGCTTTTTCTTTTTGGGAAAAATTGGTTTGGATTACGGATTTCAGACTTTAGTCTTTTAATTGTTATTTAAAACCCTAAAGGGTAAATTTCTTTGCAAACCGATTTTTATTTCTTTCTTCTCTTTCCGTGAAAATTTTTATATACCTCGCGAAGTTGTCGATCTGTAATATGTGTGTAAATTTGAGTCGTAGTAATGCTGGAATGGCCTAACATTGATTGGACTGAGCGGATATCTGCACCATTAATCAATAAATCAGTGGCAAATGAATGGCGCAGAACATGGGGCGTGATTTTTTTGGTTATGCCAGCCACTTTGGCATATTTTTCCACGATTCTTTGAATACTGCGCGGGGTTAAGGGTTTATCCTCTTTGTTTTTATTGCGAGAAGTATTGGCCTTGTCATGATTAGTAAATAAATATTGCGACATATCTTTTCTGGCTTCCAGATATTTTTTTAACCAAAACTTGGCTTGGTTGGAAAGAAAAACCACACGAAGTTTTGAACCTTTGCCACGCACTGTAAATTCTTCTTTATTCAAATTAATCGCATCTTTTTTTAAATTAGAAAGTTCAGAAACACGAAGACCGGTTGAAAACAAAGTTTCCAAAATTGATTTGTCGCGCAATCTGATTATTT
Source organism: Candidatus Falkowiibacteriota bacterium (assembly GCA_016927685.1). Lineage (GTDB taxonomy): Bacteria > Patescibacteriota > Patescibacteriia > CAIXNZ01 > CAIXNZ01 > CAIXNZ01. Next base: position 32,636 of record JAFGMD010000018.1, on the reverse strand, counting down.
CCGGCTCTTCAACTTTCATGGGCGCTTCCATAAAATTTTCCAAATCAAAACCTTCCAAAAATTCTATCTGGCGTTCTGGCATTTTGGCTAATTCAATTTTTTCCGGCGGTAAAGTTTTAATATCGCGCTTAGCCAAGTATTTTAAAAAGGCGCGCAAGGCTATTAAATGATAATTTTGCGTATTTTTTTTCAAAAGTTGCCCAGCTGTATCTTTTTGACGGTTTAACCAAAGCCGATAGTTGCGAACCGTATCACTGGTAATTTGTTCCGGGCTTTTAAAATTGGCCCAGCTTAAAAAACGGTTCAGATAAAATTCATAATTTCTGATGGTCATCTGGCTGCGGCCTTTTTCTATTTCCAAATACTCCAAAAATTCGCGTACTAAATTTTGTAATTTTGATTTTTCTGGCATATTTTTTAGAGGAGCTATAGGAGCTATGGGAAGAAAGGAGCTATAGGCTAAGAGGCAAATAGAAAAACATTTTAGCCTTTTGGTTTTTAGCTCTTTTAGCTCTTATTATCCTATAGATATTATTTTACGACACATATTAGGTTTTGACAAATTTTTAAGTCAGATTTTTATATTGACATTGGTTCGTTTGAGTGTTATCATGTTATTACTAATAAGTAACGCGTTTTCTTGGTTAGATTTGCCAAATCTTACTCGGATAAGCGCAATTGAAAGGATGCTTTATGGCATTAACAAAAGAGGAAAAGGATAAAATCATTAAAAAATTCCGCTTGCATGATAAGGATACTGGTTCTGCTGAGGTGCAGATTGCGATTTTGACGCAAGAAATTAAATCGCTGACAGATCACATGAAAAATCATAAGCATGATTATTCATCTCGTCTTGGTCTGATTAAAAAAGTACAAGAGCGAAAAAAATTAATGACTTACTTAAGAAGAGAAAATCTTGAAGGTTTTGAAAAATTAATGAAAAGTTTAAAATTAAAAATAGCTGAATAATACTAAAACCCCGCCCGACGGGGTTTTAGTTTGGCTTATGGCCTATGGTAAATAGCAAATAGCTATAAGCCATTTGCAATAAGCTATAGGCAAACATATGATCAAACACAAAGAACAAAGAGTGGGCATTTTCGTCGACGTACAAAACATGTACCATTCAGCCAAGAATCTGTATAAAGCCAATGTGAACTTTCAGGAACTTTTAAAGACCGCTGTTTTTGGCAGAAAATTAATCAGGGCAGTTGTCTATGCTATTATTTCTCCGAGCGGAGAAGAAAAAAAGTTTTTGGAAACATTAGAAAAACAAGGATTTGAGGTAAAAGTAAAAGATTTACAAATTTTTGCTGGCGGTGCCAAAAAAGCTGATTGGGATGTTGGTATGGCGGTTGATGCCATTAAAATGGCTGATAAATTGGATGTGGTTATTTTGGTAACAGGTGATGGAGATTTTATACCACTTGTCAATTATTTGCGGGAAAATAAAGGTTGTTTGGTTGAAGTGATTTCTTTTGCTAAAAGTACATCAGGCAAATTAATTGAAGCAGCTGATGATTATACTGACATTGGTACCAGTAAATATTTAATGTTAGCTAGAAGAAGAAGGTAATATAGCAATTTTTAATGAGCAATATTCAATTTTCAATAAATGATCAATAATCAATTTCTCAAAATTTAGTTGATTATTGAAAAATTGAAAATTCATTGATAATTGTAAATTGATAATTGTAAATTAAATAATAATCGCTGGTCTGCAAACACACTGAAGCTTGTTTTATAACAAGTCCAGGAGTTTGTTGGCCAGCCGCCCGCCTTCGCTAAAGCTATGGCGGGCAAGAAAGGAAAATTTATGGAAGTTTTAAAGTTTGAAAAGGAAATCGCTGGCCGGATTCTCAAAATTGAGACAGGCAAATTGGCTAATCAGGCCAATGGCAGCGTGACCGTATCATATGGCGATACGGTTGTTTTGGCTACGGCTGTTATTTCCAAGGAAACAAGGGAAGGAATAGATTTTTTTCCCTTAACTGTGGAATTTGAAGAGCGTCTTTATGCCGCTGGCCGTATTAAAGGGTCAAAGTTTATCAAGAGAGATACTCGACCTGGCGATGAAGCTATTTTAAATGGTCGCATGATTGACCGAGCTATTCGTCCGCTTTTTAGCGAAGACATTAGAAATGAAGTGCAGGTAATTTTAACCGTATTGTCAGTTGATGGAGAAAATCCTTCAAAGATGGTTGGCTTAATCGCTGCGTCAGCTGCCTTAGCTATTTCTAATATTCCCTGGAATGGACCAATTGGCGGCGTTAATATTGGCTTAAAAAATGACGAATTTATTTTGAACGCCACTACCGCCCAATTAACTGAAGGTGATTTGGAATTAACTTTGGCCGGCACATCTGAAAAAATCGTGATGGTAGAGGCAGGTGCCAAAGAAATTCCTGACGAGAAAATTTTGCAAGCTTTTAAATTCGGGCAAAAAACATTAGGTGAAATTGTTGATTTAATAAATAAAGCAGTTAAAACTGCAGGCAAGGAAAAGCTTAGTTTGGCAGAATTAATGCCTAAAGAAAATGAAGAAAGCCAAAAAGTAAGAAAAGAAATATTAGATATAGTTGACGCTTTTGTATCAGAAAAAGTAAATCCATACTTATTGGATCAACCAAAACCAACAAAAGCTTTAAGAAAACACGGTCTGCATGAATTAACTGATGAACTTTACAAATTGCTTATTGAAAAAGGTTATGACGAAGAATTGGTGGAGGTCGCAGTAATAAAAGCAGTTAAAATAGTTGAAGAAAAAGTTTCTGCAGCTATTGTGGAAAGACAAGTACGCGTTGATGGCAGAAAATTAGATCAGATCAGGCCGCTATCATTTGAAACAGGAATTTTTAAACGACTTCATGGCAGTGGTTTATTTCAAAGAGGCGAAACTCAAGTTTTATCTGTTGTTACGCTAGGCGCTCCTGGTGATGCTCAGGTTTTGGAAAGCATGGAAGAAGTCGGCGAAAAAAGATATATGCATCATTATACTTTTGCGCCATTTGCAGTGGCCGAAGTTAAGCCGCTGCGCGGCTTAGGTAGAAGAGAAGTCGGACATGGCGCTTTGGCCGAGAAAGCATTGACACCTGTTTTACCAACCAAAGAGGAATTTCCTTATACTATTAGAGTTGTATCAGAAACATTGGGTTCTAATGGCTCCAGCTCAATGGGCTCTACTTGCGGTTCAACTTTGGCTTTATTAGATGCTGGTGTGCCAATAAAAAATCCAGTTGCAGGCATTGCCTTAGGTTTGGCTACAAATGGAAAAGGTAAATATGAAATTATAACTGATTTACAAGATTTGGAAGATGGGCCAGGTGGTATGGATTTTAAAATTACTGGTACAAAAAACGGTATTACTGCAATTCAGATGGACACAAAAACAGATGGCCTGACTTTAAAAATGGTTGAACAAACTTTAAGTCAAGGCAGAAAAGCTCTTAATCAAATTTTAAGTGAATTAGCCGAAGTTATCGCAGGGCCTCGACCTGAATTATCGCCATTTGCACCGCGCATCACCAGCTTCTATATTGATCCAGAGAAAATTAAGGATGTTATTGGCCCTGGTGGAAAAATGATTAATAAGATTATTGATGAAACCGGCGTAACTATTGATGTGGAACAAAATGGTTTAGTCATGGTTACTTCCAGCAATTCTGAAATGGCAACAAGAGCTGTTATGTGGATTAAAGATATTGTAAAAGAAGTTGAAGTTGGCGAAGTATATAATGGTAAAGTTGTCAGAATCATGGACTTTGGTGCATTTGTAGAACTTTTGCCTGGCAAAGACGGTATGATTCATATTTCTAAAATGGCGCCATTTAGAATTGCCAAAGTAACTGATGTTTTAAACATTGGCGATGATGTAAAAGTTAAGGTTGATGAAATTGATTCGCAAGGCCGAGTGAATCTATCTTTACTTGAAGGCGGTAAAAAGCCAGTGCCATCAGCAAGGCATGATTTTGAAGAACGCAGACCAAGAAGGCCAAGAGAAGACAGAGGCAGAGGCGGTTTTGGCAGAAAAAGATATTAGGATTTTGAACGGTTATATATTGATATAGATAGTTATAAATTGTTATAAATAGAAAAGAGGCGATCATATGATCGCCTCTTTACGTTATCAAAGAGAATTTGTTTCTTTGAATAATAGTTGCAGTGCGTGTACTCGTTGTGTGGTGCCGAGTGAACCAAACATAGCATAACAGATTTGATCCAGGATTAGTCCACCAATGCTGATTCCTTCAAGCAGTGACCAGTCAGTATCTTTTGACTGCCTCAGTTTTTGCAAAATACCTTGAATTTCAGCCATTCGTTTATTTGCTAAAATTTCACGATGGATATACTTGGTGATTTCCGTGGTCAATGCACTTTTGAATCTTTTTACCAGCTTGCTAGTATCTGGATAAATTCCATTATTTTCTGGATTATTAAGTTTGTAGTTCGCATGTTGAATCAGACATCCTTGGTTAATGATTATCTTGTAGAGAAGATTTGGCAAACCATCCAATAAATTTTCCGCTTTCGGATACGAGCTGGACAGCTCGTTGGCAATTTTAAATATCGCCAAAATTACACCAAATGCAAAGCGGTAATCATACTGCGGCTCGGATTTTGTGGCCGGTAAACAATCTAGATTAAAATCTTTGACAAGAAGGTCAATCCATTTCCAGCTGCCCAAAGGATCTAAAATAGCTATCAGCATGGCGATCTCTGCGACTATTTCAAAGTCGCAGTTATCCCTCATTAGCTCGATAGCCTGCTCTGGATTTTCATTTCCAGCAAGCATTAAATTAAGCACCTCTCTTGTTTGTTCGGGCAATTTGTCGCCCATTAGCCTTAGAATCATCTTGTACACCGTACTTCCACTTCCCTTCATTCCTTCCTCCTTTTCTTTTTTCAAAGAAATTTTTTACCCCTTTTTAGAGATAAGATTGGCGTTTGCCAATCGTTCAAACCTTAGCAATAAATCAAAATTTTGTCAATAAAAAAGCCAGGGTTTTCGTACCTGGTTGCAGCGCTAGCGTCTGCTTACGCCCTTTACTTAACGCAGAAAGGGTAAGGCCGCCGGTTCATCAGTCAATTAGCGCGCCAAGCGCAAAGTCCGGGTCATGGGTGATTGCCACAACAAATTTGCCGAGCTTGGGGTCCTTGACCGCCACAGCTCCGAACTTGTGCGCGAGCACATGGGCGAGCACGCAGGCAACGGGCAGAGAAGCCGGGCCGTCGATCTTGATGATTTTGCCGCCAGCGAGGTCCAGGTCTGTAAGTGCCTTGGTCGCGTCCTTGACGATCATGTCATTGGTGCCGGGGTCTGCGAAGCCGATTTTCAGAGTATCGCCGTCTTTCGTGATTTTGTAAGTCGCCATTTTTCTTTCCTCCTTTCATAGTTTTATTTAAAATCACAATATGATTATGAGTTTAAATAAAAAGGGAAGGGTCGCCCCTTCTCTTTTATTGTTAATTTTTAAGCATGGGGAAAATTAACAAGCAAGACATTGCAAATAAGGAAGGGTATTCCAAATTCATGGGGCTAATAGGAATCCGTATTTCCTTACTTGCATTATTTCACTTACTAATCCTTCAGCATGATTTAGTATCTTAGCATATCAAAAAAATTTTGTCAAGAGTCATTAACAAATATAATCAATTTAATAATTTATTTTGCTAAAATTAGCTAATTATTATAACACAAAATTTGTCAAAGTAAAACATTAAACAATAAAGAAAATTTTAAAAATAGAAAAAGCCCCCGGAATTATTTAATTCCGAGGGCCTTGTTTGTAATTGTTATCCTATTAATTCTTGCATTAGGTTTACAATATCAGTCAGTTTTGCCGCAAGTTTGCGGCAATGATTACTCCAATTGAACATCTTTTTCAAGCAACTTCATATTCAGGTGTCTGCATTCAATTGATAGGATTAAGTATAAGGAGATTTTTTATACTTTATCCTCCTTTGCTTATGACTTCTGTTTTGATCCGCGCTGAATTTTCCAGCCTCTCCTATCTGGCTTCTCAGTTAAATTATACTCCGTTCACTGCTAACACCCCCCTTTTTTTATATTAGGGATGCTAATGGGAGCACATTGATGAGGCGGTGCGAGAATAGATATTTTCCCGCACCGCCCTATGTGCGCTGGTTTTTCATACCCCGCCCATCGGCACCTCCTTTGCGTTTAATTGTGTATTCTATCACAAAATAAAAAAAATGTCAATAGTCATTGACATAATTTGTTTATAAAATATATTTGTACCGCTAGCGTGATTCCCAAATTAATTCAAAAATCGATTTCATTGTTTGAGCAATATCATCGTTCTCTATAATCACACCCATTATTTTACCCTTAAAAGTATATATAGAAACTATATTATCATATATATCTATGCCAGAATTAAAAGGAAATTGTTTCTCTGGTATATATTTTGCTTCACGCAAATTCATTTCATCATACGGCTTTAAATAAGGACCCTTTTTTGTAGTATATAATATTTTACTTTTTATTTTTTTACCAACTCTGCGCTTAGTCATAGCTTCAGAATGTTCTGCTTCGGTAAAAAGGCTATAGAGCTTATCTAGAGGCGCAAAACTATATATCATTTTAGATTTGATTTTTAATAGCTGTTCTCTAATCGCTTTAAGGCCTTCTTTACCCTCAAATACCCTGACATTTGGTTTTTCTCCGCTTATATTGGCTATAGTTTTTAATTCAGGAATAATTTTTTCCAGATCTTTCTCTTTTTGCTCAATATCGTTTTTTTGGATACGAAGCAAGCTTAAAAGATATTCAGGAGATTCAGCGACATAATATGTTTTTTTACCTCTTTCAGTCGAACTCATTAATCCCTTTTTAATCAATCCTTCTATAACAACATAAGTAGTCGGCCTAACTACTTCTGCTAATTTTGCCAGATTTGGCGCTGTTTCCGGACCACGGCTTAAAGAAGTATAATAAATCTTGGCTTCCTTATCCGATAGTCCTAATTTTTTTAACTCTTGATAATTACTCATAGATATATTATAGCAGATATATGATAGAATATTAATATGAATCCATTATTTTTCAGAATAAAAGCATTTTGGCTTTTAATCGTTGGGAAAATCAAATTGCATCAGACGCTGCTTAGACAGCTGTCTTTTGGCTTTGGTATAGTTTTAATTTTATTAATTATAGGCGGTTTTTTATATTATAATTTTTATTTTAAAAAGGACAGTTTAATAAAATATGTGCCTAAAGAAGCAATGCTTTATTCAACTCTAAGAATAAATGGAGAGATTAAGGAAAATTTGCTAGTTCAGCGTTTAGGCGGCGCAATTAGTAAAGAATATAATTTACCCCAGATAGACTCTGCCATATTAAATCCTTATATTGGCTATAATGTTGCCTTAGCTCTAATTCCTAAGGAAAATAATTTTTATGAATACGATTACTTAGTTCTTTTGGACTTGAGGGCGAGACCAGATGAAAATAATATTAAAGATAAAGGATTTTATTGGCATTATTTAAAAAATGATTATTTTAATACTGATATCATGGCTATTAGTAACTCTCAAAATATTATTGAAAAAGTTGTGGCAGTAAGAAATCAAGAATGGCCATCATTAGCTTCTAGAATTGGTGTAACAATAAATTTAAATCAATTAAAAATTAGTAAGCCCGGCAAAATTTTTATTGATATAGAAGCTCTAGGCGAACATTTTGCTGACTTGGATGATTTAAAATTAAAAACTTTATTTTTCTCACTTAGTAATGCAAATATTGATGAATTATATTTAAGCGCAGAATTTAAGGATAATAAAATAATTTTTGGCAATAATGAATTATTAGACCTATCAGATTTATTATTGTCACAAGTTCCCGCGGGTTTTATTGTCAGTTTAAGCGCCAATAATATTTCTGATCAATTAATACAAATTATTAATATTTTAAGCCAGCTTGACCCTGCTTATTACCAACAGGTTCTAAAAAATAGAGAATATTCACAGGGCTTATTGAATTTAGATTGGCAAAATGATGTTTTGACGCTTTTTACGGGTAAGAGCCAGCTTATTGTTTATCCTGACGGAAAATATATTATCGCTATAGAATTTGATAATTCTATTGAAAATGCGCAAAAATTAGCAAAGCTGGAAGATGTTATAGGTTCTTATTATTTAATTAATGAGCCAAAGCAAAAGGAAAAACAGCTGCCAGATGGTACTTATATCACCCAGATTGTGCGGGATAAAAGCTTGGTATTTAAAGAAATAACAATAAATGATAAAAATCTTAAAATATTCAATAAAAATGGCAGGGAATTTGGTTATTATTATTCTAATAATGTGCTAATTTTAGCCAATTCATTGATATTATTAAATAATTTGGCTAATAATGATAATCTGTTTAGCTTAAAAAATGAAAATTTTGCTAGTTGTAGTACTAATTTAATATTTAATCCAAGCAGTTATTCCAATATTTTGCCAATATTAGATAATATTAATTTAATTAATTATAATGAGGAGAGTGGTGAAATTTGGCTAAAATTAGAATAAATTTATGATTTTGTGGAAAAGATGGGGATAATATTTAATAATTAAAAAGATTAAGCATCACTCCGCTCAGTAATTATTAAAATAATGCTTTAAATAGAACGTTATTTTTTTGCTAATAATAAACAAAAAAATGACTTATACCCATATTTATGATTGACGAAATAGGCGTTTGATGTTATAATGAATATGCACAATAAAAATAGAATTAAATGAAGAAATGCAGCTAAATTACGTATAATTGGCTATATTTCCTCGCTTCCCACTGTTTTTAAGGGGTAACCATGGAGTACTCCATAAAACAAAAACAAAAAATCAGGTTAGGCAACTAACCATAAAACGGTGAGAAGTATAGCTTTACATCGCTCCTGGAGAGCTATAAACAGACTTTTTCATAATATTGGCAGGTCGCCGTAAGGGCGGATACCAATGCGATTAAGTCGCGATTAAGGCCAACTGGCCACAAAAAAAATATAATTGGGCTTCACGTTGGCCTTTTTTAATTGTCTTAAAATACTTGATTTATTTTTAATATAGTTTATAATAGCTATTACCTATTATAAACTTAAATATATTAGGATTAGCTTATAGATTTATGAAAAAAGAAATATTAGAAAAAATTCAAAAAGATTTATTAGAAAGAAAAGTTCAGATTGAGGCCGAGCTTGCTTCTTTTGCAAAAAAAGATGAATATGTAAAAGATAATTTTCGCTCTAAATTTCCAGATTTTGGCGATAAAGAAGATGAAAATGCCAAAGAAATTGCCGAATATACAGATAACTTGTCTATTGAATATTCTTTAGAGGCAACCTTAAGAGATATTAATAAAGCATTAGATAAAATAAAAAAAGGCGAATATGGCAAATGCAATTATTGTGGAAAAGAAATACCCGAAGAACGCCTTTTAGCCAGACCGGCCTCTAGCTCATGCGTGGAATGTAAAGAAAAATTAAGCAGTCAGTAATGCCAAAATACAAACAAATTATATTGGCTCTGATAATTCCTGTAATATTATTTGTCATAGAATTATTTATAAAATATTATTTGATATTAAATAAAATCCCAAAATCGGGATTTTATTTTTTTAAAGGTTTATTACAGATAGGTTTTTTTACTAATATTAATATTGCTTTTGGCCTGCCGTTACCTCAAATAATAATCATTGTCATAACTTTTCTAATATTAATAGCATTGGGTTTTATTTGGTGGCTTGATTTATGGAAGGCGAATTTATTGGGATTACTTGGGCTTTCATTAATTATTTTAGGCGCTTTAAATAATTTATTAGATCGTTTAATTTTCGGCTATGTTATTGATTATATCAATATTTTTATTTGGCCAGTTTTTAATCTAGCCGATTCCATGATTGTTATAGGAGTTATAATATATTTTATAAATATACTGCTGGTTAAAAGATACCCTCGGATAAATTTATTGCCTTAAATCCAGGCGGACGACGAAAATGTTGTCTTAAATGATTACGAGACAGGTGTCCGCAATTTTAGGCGAGGTAATTCTCATTACCTCGCTTTTTATTTTGACACAATTTCTCTTAAGCGAGTAAACTTTAAGTATGCTGACAAAATTAAATTCCTGCGCCGTCATCGGCTTAAATCCCAAACTTGTTGAAGTAGAGGTTGACGTTTCCAATGGCAAGCCGGATTTTTTTATTGTCGGCCTAGGCGATACCGCTGTTCAAGAAGCCAAAGAAAGAACCAGATTGGCTATTAAAAATTGCGGCTTTGATTATCCGTATCTGAAAAAGATAATTGTTAATTTAGCGCCCGCAGATTTAAAAAAAGAGGGAGTGGCTTTTGATTTAGCCATGGCTATTGGCATTTTATTTAATACCTTTGGGCTGAACATTGATTTGCGTGACAGTATTTTTATAGGCGAACTTTCTTTGGAGGGAAATTTGCGCCATACCAATGGTATTTTGCCAGCCGTAATTTTTGCCAAGGAAAACGGTTTTAAAAATATTTTTTTGCCCTGGATTAATGCTCAAGAGGCAAGTTTATTAGAGGGGATAAATATTTTACCCGTACGAAATTTAAATGAAGTGTTTAGGCATTTAACAGGCAAAGAATTAATTAGCCCTTATATAAACAAGCAAGAAATAAATTTTTTCCCCGAGGATGACTTTGAAGTTGATATGGCGCATATTGCCGGACAAGAACATGTGAAAAGGGCTTTGGAAATTGCCATTGCTGGCGGGCATAATGTTTTGATGAGCGGACCGCCTGGTTCTGGCAAAACATTATTAGCTAAAGCAGCGGCTTCAATAATGCCACAAATGACATTAGAAGAAATTTTAGAAGTCACTAAAATTTATAGCGTGGCCGGTCTTTTACCCTTGGGTCAGCCCTTAATCAAAAAAAGGCCTTTTCGTTCGCCACATCATTCTTCATCTGGCGTTTCTTTAGTCGGCGGCGGCAGGATGCCTCGGCCCGGAGAAATTAGCTTAGCGCATCGTGGCATATTATTCTTGGATGAATTTCCGGAATTTTCACGTCTAGTTTTGGAAAATTTGAGACAGCCTCTAGAAGATGGCGTAGTGGTTATTTCTCGTGCAGCTGGCACTTTAAGCTATCCAGCCCGCTTTATTTTAATTGCTGCTCAAAACCCCTGTCCTTGCGGTTATGCTTCCGATCCAGAAAGGCACTGTACCTGCACGCCCTATCAAATTATTAAATATCAGAAAAAGGTTTCAGGTCCGATTTTAGATAGGATTGATTTACATGTGGAAGTGCCAAGATTAAGTTTTGAAAAATTAAGTACGGAAAAAGTGGCTGAAAGTTCTTTGGAGATTAGAAAAAGAATCGAGGAGGCCAGAAAAATACAAAAAAGCAGATTTAAAGATTTGAATATTATGTATAATAGCGAAATGAAGCCGCAACAAATAAAAGAATTTTGTAAAATTGATAATGCTTGCATAGAATTATTGAAAAACGCAGTTAATCAATTTCATTTATCAGCACGCGCTTATCATCGTATCCTGAAAATAGCCAGAACGATTGCTGATTTGGATAATAGTCCAGAAATAAAAATTCAAAATATAGCTGAGGCATTGCAATATAGGTTTAATCGTTAAGGGTTTGGGGTCGGGGGATTTAGATATTAGATTTTGGCGTTTTTTAAATATCTAGAAATCATTGTCTCAAAATAAAAAAGAGGCATTAAGCTGCCTCTTTTATTATATTTATTTTATGTAATTTAACGGGTTGTATCTGACTCCCCAGAAACGTACTTCAAAGTGCAGGTGAGGGCCAGTTGATTTTCCAGTTGAACCTTCTAGACCAATAATTTCTCCCCGTTGCACTTTCTGCCCTTCTCTGACATAGACATCATCCATGTGGCCATATAATGTTGATTTGCCATTGCCATGGTCAATAATTGCATGGTGGCCATAGCCAGTGTTTTGCAATGCCATTTTTGTAACAACGCCATCATCAGCCGCTCTAATAGGCGTGCCTCTTGGACATGCAATATCTAAGCCAATATGCCGCCATGAAAAATATTGCGTAATGCGTCGGCAGCCATTTGGCCAGAGCATTTTGCCGCTTTCGCGTCCAGGATCGACTATTGGTTCTTCAAAAATTTGTTTTATAGGCGCAAGTTGAGTTGGCGCCAAGGGGGGTCTATAAGGAGTGCCCTCGGGGATGATTAAAAGTTGCCCAACTGAAATATCGCTAGCATCAACTAATTTATTGTAATCAATAATTTTTTGTTCATCAGCCTTATAGCGCGTAGCAATTTTTGATAAAGTATCTCCCTTTGCAACCGTGTGTGTTACCCCGCTGATTGGCAATATTAATAATTTTTGTCCCGGCCTAATAATACTGTATTTGCTTAAATTATTTTGCCACATAATTGTTTCTTCTGAAATTTCATATTCTTCAGCTATAGAACCAATAGTATCACCACCTTGAACAATGTATTCAATTGGCTCGTCGCGATATTTTTGAGCGACTTCAATTGAAGAAATTTCGGGCTTAACAATGGCCCCGGTGCCAGTAACTGGCAATTGCCCCTTGGATTCTTCAGTGGTTTCAGCAGTTATGGCCTGCAAACCCGAGACAGCTGCGCCTTGGCTTTCTAGATAGCTAGTTTTTATTTTGGGCAGGGCTGGATCAATGCTTTCTTCAATATACTTATCCTCATAAGTATTACTTCCAGTAGCTAAGGTATATAAAATACTTTTTTCTCCAAAACTTTCTGCGCCAGTTTGGCTTACAAATAAATTAGTGAAACTGATTATTATAGCTAGAAATATTATAAAAATATGCGAGCTGTACTTGTTTATTAAAATATATACTGGCTTAAATTTTTCTGAAGGAAAAATAATTTTGAGAATTTTTCTTAAATAGAAATATATACGATAAATGCCAATAATAAAATATCTATAAACAAAAGAGCCAAACCAGATTAGGGGTTTTCTAAAAATTTGCAATAAATTAAAAAAGGACTTTATGATAACGTTAAAGCCTTTTATGAGAGAAAGCATGATGCGTACAGAAATTTGTTTTAATGGTTTAGTGATAGCTTTTACCTCCCTTCATTATAACCGGATATTTTCTTATTAAACGAGAATAAACCCGAAAATATCCTAAGAGCAAAATGAAGTTTACATATCTCAGTATAGCAAAGGAAAATTCATTGGTCAATCATAGTTTTTATTGACAGGCCGCTTTATTGAAGCTAAAATATAATTATCTATAGCTCTGCTTGGTTTTGTGGCTAATTATAGCTATAAAAATCATGGAGCTTTAATTTTTTTACAATAATTATTAATCAAAAATTATGAATGTAAGCTTAATTTTTGTGCTAATTTCAGCAATTTTAGCCATTGCCTATGGTTTAATTTTGGTAAAATTGATTATTAAAATGCCAGAAGGCAATGAGAAAATGAAAGAAATTGCTAAAGCCATCCAGGCAGGTGCAAAAGCTTATTTAAATCGCCAGTATAAAACAATTGGTATTGTCGCAGCCGTTTTATTTATTTTAATTGCTGTCACTCCAAGTTTGGGCATTAAAACAGCTTTGGGTTTTTTATTGGGGGCAGTTTTGTCTGCCTTAGCCGGTTATATTGGCATGAATGTTTCAGTCAGAGCTAATGTTAGAACAGCCGAAGCCGCAAAAAACGGCTTAAAGTCAGCATTGAAAGTTGCGGTCATGGGCGGCTCTGTTACTGGGTTTTTAGTTGTCGGTCTTGCACTTTTAGGTCTAGCAATTTTTTATTTATTTACAAATGATGTTAAACCATTGATTGGTTTAGGGTTTGGCGGTTCCTTAATTTCTATTTTTGCCCGTTTAGGCGGTGGTATTTATACCAAGGCCGCTGATGTGGGCGCAGATTTAGTCGGTAAAGTTGAAGCCGGTATCCCTGAAGATGACCCGAGAAACCCCGCTGTCATTGCTGATAACGTCGGCGATAATGTGGGGGATTGTGCTGGCATGGCCGCAGATTTGTTTGAAACTTATGCGGTTACTGCCATTGCCACAATGCTTTTGGGCTCATTGATTTTTACTAATTTGAGCAGTGCAATTTATTATCCTTTAATTTTGGGTGGCGTTTCTATCGTCGCTTCAATTATTGGCAGTTTTTTTATCAGACTCGGCGCCAAAAAAAATATTATGGGAGCATTATATAAAGGATTAGTGGTAGCTGGTATAGTTTCGGCTATTGCTTTTTATCCAATCACTAAATGGTTAATGAGTGCAAATGATAAATATGATGTTTTAAATCTTTACTTTTGCTCTTTGATCGGTTTAGTAGTAACAGCAGCTATGGTTATGATTACTGAATATTATACTTCTAAAGCATATAAGCCGGTTCAAGATATTGCTAAAGCTTCACAAACCGGACATGGCACAAATATCATCGCGGGCTTGGCTGTCTCTATGAAATCAACAGCTGCTCCAATTATTGTTCTGTCAGCCGCCATTTTAGGCGCTTACTATTTTGCTGGTTTGTACGGCATTGCTGTGGCAGCCATGGCTATGCTATCAATGGCTGGAATAATTGTGACTATTGATTCTTACGGCCCGATTACTGATAATGCCGGCGGTATTGCGGAAATGGCAGAACTGCCAGAAGAAGTTAGAAATGTCACTGATCCTTTAGACGCTGTCGGCAATACTACTAAAGCTGTAACAAAAGGCTATGCCATTGCTTCCGCAGTTTTAGCTGCCTTGGTATTATTTGCAGATTACACTCATGCTATAGGTGAAGGCATAAAATTTACAATTGATGACCCAAAAGTTTTAGTGGGTTTATTAATTGGCGGCTTATTGCCATATTATTTTGGCGCTTTTGCTATGCAAGCAGTCGGACGCGCAGCCGGCAAGGTCGTTGAAGAGGTGAGAAGGCAATTTAAAGAATTGCCTGGCATTATGCAAGGCACGCAAAAACCAGATTATGGTAAGGCAGTTGATATAGTAACTAAGGCTGCAATTAAAGAAATGATTATCCCAGCCCTAATTCCAGTTTTGGTTCCAATTTTAGTTGGTTTTATTTTAGGCATTCATGCTTTAGGCGGCTTGCTTTTAGGTTCAATTATTACCGGTGTCTTTGTGGCTATTTCCATGACCAGCGGCGGCGGCGCTTGGGACAATGCCAAGAAATTCATTGAAGAAGGCAATTACGGAGGTAAGGGCTCGTTTGCTCATCAAGCCGCTGTAACTGGCGACACTGTGGGCGATCCTTATAAGGATACAGCTGGACCTGCTATAAATCCCATGATAAAGATATTAAATATTGTCGCTTTGCTTATTGTAGGATTATTATTATAAGTTTTATTTTAAATAAATTTATGCAAACAACATTTTTTTCTGATCAGCCATTATATCTTTTATTATTTTTAATTGTTATGATTTGGTCTTTTGTCTGGAAGGGTATTGCTCTTTGGAAATCGGCTCGCGATGGTTCAAAACCATGGTTTGTGGTTTTATTGCTAGTTAATACTATAGGCATTTTGGAAATCCTTTATATATATGTTTTTAGTAAAATGAAAAAAGAACAAACTCAAACAACTATTTAGATTTAGTTGAAATAGAAAAAGAGAACCGCGTAGCGGCTCTCTTTTTTATATATTTATTTTATCTTAACCCCTAGTTGAACCCACCATTTCTTCAGCATCGGCTAGTTTAACTGAAAGCAGTTTGGAAACGCCATCATCGCCCATGGTTACGCCATAAAGCACATCAGCTTTATGCATAGTGACACGATTATGGGTAATGACTATAAATTGAGTTTTATGAGCAAGATCCTCAATTATATAACCAAATCTTTCTGAATTGGCTTCATCCAATGCCGCGTCAACTTCATCTAAGACGACAAAAGGCGAGGGATTATTGGCAATAATGGCAGAGATTAAGGCAATTGAAGTTAAAGCTCTTTCGCCGCCCGAAAGCATGTTGATAGATTTGAGTTTTTTCCCAGGAGGCACGGCTTTTATTTCAATGCCAGCATAACTTTCCTTTTCTTTTTGCTTTAATCTTTCCACAAATTTTTCCGCTTGTACTAAGACCCCCGTCTCTTCTTCTCCCTCTTTCTCTTCTTCCCCTTCTTTATCCTCTTTCTCTTCTTTTTTTATTTCTTCCACATTAACCTTAATTAATTCGGCATTGCCACCGTTAAAAAGTACGCGGAAATATTTTTGGAATTCTTTATTGATTTCACGAAAGGCCTTGTCAAATTGCTCTTTAATTGTTTTGTCCAGCTCTTCAATAATTTTTTCTGCTGATTTAATGGCATTTTCCAAATCATCAGATTGAGTTTTTAAAAAGTCATAGCGTTCCTTAATATCCATGTATTCTTTTTGCGTTTCTTCATCAAGTCCGCCGATTATTTCCATTTGGCGCTTGAGATATTGAATTTGTTCGTTAGAGGCATTTTCATCAATTTCTTTCTCTGGCTGATGTTTGACGAGTAAATTAATATCTATTTTTTCCTGCTTGATTTCATTTTCAATATCTTCTTTTCTGGTTGTCTGTTTGGCCAATTCAATATCCTGCTGGCTAATTTGCTGGTTATATTGATTAAGCTGGTTTTGTTTTTCCTGAAAATCTTTTTGCAAAGCGATTAAAGTTTCTTTCTTATTCTGTTCTTCCTTGTTAAATTCGGCTATTTTAGCACCCTGGTCAACTATTTTTTTATCTAAATCATTAGTTTTATTTTCAATTTCTTTTAACTGTTTTTCAACTTGGGCGGCGAATTCATTTTTATCTTTTTTAATTTGGCTTAAGGAAATTTCTTGGTTAATTTTTTCCTTTTCAGAATTTAATTTATTGATTTCTTGGTTTAAAGCAGTTATTTTTTCATTTTTAATATTCAAATTTAATTTAAACTGAGAAATTTCCAGAGTTATGTCATTTTTTTCTTTAGTCAGCATTTCCAGTTGATTTTGCAGATTAAAAATATTATCTGCACCTTGTTTCTTCGCGCCCTTTAATTTTTCTAAATATATTGATAATTTTTGAGATATTTCGCGTGCTTGGTTTTTAAGTTCTTTAATATCATCAATTCCTTCAACTTTTAAAAGCTTTGCTACTAAGTCCTGTTGCAGATTAAATATTTCTTCCAATTCTTTTTCTTCTTCAAAGGGGAGAATAGAACTGCCCTTTAGTTGGTCAAATTCAGCCCTAACATTTTCCAATCGTTTATTAATAGATTCCAAATTATTTTCTTTCGATTTTAAATTTGCTTCCTCTTTTTTTATTAAATCTTCAATTTCAGAAATTTGTTGATTATAATTAGTAATTTGATTATGGATTTCCTCAATCCTTTTATTTAGCCAAACAACATTGCCTTGTCCTTGCTTTTCAAATTCTACATCTAGCTTGGCCCTTAGTAATGTTTGGTCGCGTAAGAGAGAATTTTTTTGCTGAATTAAATTATTATATTCATTTTGAATTTTTTCAAAAAGCACTTGGCGCGAACTTTCTGCGGAAAATTCATTTATTTTATTTTCAATAATAGCTATTTCTTTTTCCAATGCTTGTGCTGTCTTTTTTATGCCATTTTTTTGTTTTTCAATCTCCTTTTGGTTGCTTTCCAGGCGCTGCCAGATTTGAGCAAAATAATCCAGTTGTAAAGTTTTTAATTCTTTTTCAAACTCCTCGCGTTTTTCCAATTTTTTTACTTGGCGTGTTAATGATCTTAATCGGGGCTCTATCTCAGCCAAAGTTAAGGCGGTTTGGCCCAAATTATCTTTAGCTGCTTTAAATTTATTTAGCGCTTGTTCGCGTTTAATCTGGAATTGGCGTACGCCCACGGCTTCATCAAAAAGCTCTTTTCTTTCCTGCAAAGAAGCAGACAAAACAGAATCAGCCATGCCTTGGCCAATAATGGCATAGCTTCTTTGTCCAAAATTTGCCTTAGCCAATAGCATTTGTATGTCAGTCAGGCGCGATTTGTTATTATTTATCAAATATTCGCTTTCGCCATTTCTATAAACGCGGCGCGTAACAATTAATTCTTCATAATCAATGTCAGCCGATTTATCGTGGTTGTTAAAAAATAAAGAAACTTCAGCAAAGCCCATGCGCGCTTTTTTGTCAGAGCCGGTAAAGATGACGTCTTCGCTTTTTTTGCCGCGCAGCATTTTTATGCTTTGTTCGCCTAAAGCCCAGCGAATAGCATCAGCCGTATTGGATTTGCCAGAGCCATTAGGACCAACTATAGCAGTAATCCCTTTAGATCCGCGAGTTTTCGAGGGAAATACTAAATTTACCTTATGAGCAAAGGATTTGAAACCTTGAATTTCCAGTTTTTCTAAATACATATTTTATTGGTGAGGGGTTATTGGTGAGGGGTTTAGGGTTAAGTTGAGAGAAGTTGGGTATTGGGAAAATACTAATATCTAATATCTAAACCCCCAACCCTCAACTCTTAACTCTTAACTAAAATAAAAGAGGGCGAAGTCCCTTGTATTATTATATGATATTTTGAGCTTATCGTAAAATATTATTATATATTGCTTATAGCATATGGCATATAGCACATAGTAATATATACTATAGGCTATTTGCCATAAGCCATTTGCCAAATTCCTTGACTTTTTACCATTAATTTATAAAATGAATAGATAAAACTTAAAGGAGGAAAAAATGGGAACATGGCACAAAGATCCAGATGTTGAACAAGCCCTCATTCGCTTGAATGATGCGCTTTGTTCATGGGAACGGGCGACTGGCCGGGAATCTACTTTGATTCTCGTGCCACACATACGCGATGAAAAAATTGTTATTTCACAAAGCGGGAAGCCATTACCGCTCGATTCTGACCTGGAACCGGAATTAATGCTGGCAAATGCTATGTCAGCAAGAAAAAGAAATGAATAATAGGAGGTAAAAATGACAACAGAAAAAGATAAGGCAGCAATAAAAATTCCCAGATCCCTTTGTAACACGCTTAAATCAGTTATTGCAGAGAGGGGTTATAGTTCCGTAACTGATTTTGTGGTATTTGTCTTACGCGATATTATGACTCCGGGTTTGAATGAAAATGATATTGAAGCGATTAGGCTAAAGTTCCAAGAGTTAGGTTATTTATAAGGTATAAATTCAAAAGAATAAGGAGGATGAAATGGCCAAAATCGTAATTCTTTTCAAAGACAAGAATACTGGCAAATGGGAAAAGGTTATCGCCAAGGATGGAGAAGAAAAAGAAATCATTATGGCTCTGCACGTTGAGGAAAGCGCTTTTGTGAAGCGTTATTGTCTGATAGGGCGTGGAGGAAAAACACCTTTTGATTCTGAAGAAGAAGCCATAGCCGCTAAAAAAGAAGAAGGAGATATTATCCAAGCCATGGCGCCGCCTAGCAATTTCAGCCACAAAAGCGAAGATGTAGAGTTTTATTATCAATTTGCAGGTGAAGAAGATAGGGTCCTGGTTGATCAGCAAGGTATTAGCAAGGAAGAATATGACAAACTTCCTATCGCAGAAGAAGACATGATGACTGATATTACCGAAGAAGACGCCACTCCGCTTAAAGAAGATAAAATTCCAGTAGAAGATGATGATATCATCGAAATTCTGGATGGAGAACAACCAGATGATAGTGTATCACCAGACATTAAGGAAAATAAATCAGAAAAGTAAAAGCAGTGGTGCAGTAGGTCAATAGATAGACCGGCCCCCTACCAGAGGCATGTTGGTGGTTCAAATCCATCCTGCACCACCAAAAAATTAAAACCGTCCAATCTGGACGGTTTTTTTATTTTCTGCTAAAATGATAAAATTAAATTAATCAGCGAATCTACAAATCTGCTACAAATTATTACAAATATGTCATCCTAATTTTGTAGATTTGTAAAAATAATTTGTAATTTGGTGGGAGTTATGAAATTTAATCTCAAAACAACTTATAAACCAACCGGTGACCAGCCCAAGGCAATCAAAGAGCTGGATACTGGATATAAAAAGTTTCCCCAGCAAACTCTTTTGGGAGTAACTGGAAGCGGAAAAACTTTTACCATGGCCAATTTAATTCAAAGCGTGCAAAAGCCTACGCTGGTTTTGGCGCACAACAAAACTTTGGCTGGTCAACTTTATGAAGAGTTTAAAGAGTTTTTTCCAGACAATAAGGTTTGCTATTTTATTTCATATTATGATTATTACCAGCCGGAAAGTTATGTGCCCTCAACAGATACTTATATTGAAAAAGATATTAAAATTAATGAAAAAATTGAAGAATATCGCTTAGAGGCAGCCTCTTCGGTTGTTTCCCGTGAAGATGTAATTGTGGTGGCGTCAGTTTCCTGCATTTATGGTTTGGGAGATCCAAAAGAATATAGTAAAAGTATTTTTACCATAAAAGTTGGTGAGGAAATTGGCCGAGAAAATTTAATTAAGAAATTAGTACATATACAATTTGAAAGAAATGATACTGATTTACGCTCTGGTCGATTTAGGGTGCGCGGTAATACTTTGGACTTGGTGCAAGGTTATGGCAGATATATTTATCGGATAAATTTTTCCGGCGATAAAATTGAAGGAATTAAAGTGATTGAGCCAGTTAATTTAAAAGTTTTGGAAGAGATAAAAAAGCTGGACATTTATCCCGCTTCGCCGTTTATGACCTCCAAAGATTCAATCGAACGGGCTTTAAAATCAATTGAAGCCGAGCTAAAAGAAGTTTTGCCGACTTTACCCATGTTAGAAGCGCATCGTTTAGAAAAAAGAACGCGTTATGATATGGAAATGATTCGCGAGCTTGGTTATTGCAAGGGTATTGAAAATTATTCGCGCCATTTTGACGGTCGCACAGTCGGCGAACCGCCCAAAACGCTTTTGGATTTTTTTCCTGATGATTTTTTTCTAATTCTTGATGAATCGCATCAAACATTGCCCCAACTTCATGGCATGTATGCGGGTGATAAGACTAGAAAGAAAAATTTGATTGATAATGGTTTTAGATTACCATCGGCTTATGATAATCGGCCATTGCGTTTTGATGAATTTGAAAAATATATGAAGCATGTGGTTTATACTTCAGCCACGCCAAGCGATTATGAAATAAAAAATTCCGGACAAGTCGTGGAGCAGATTATTAGACCAACTGGCTTGATTGATCCTGAAATTTTTGTCAGAAAATCAGAAGGTCAGCTAGACGATTTAATCAAAGAGATAGATAAAACCATTAAAATGGGAAATAGAACGCTAGTAACCACGCTTACTAAAAAAATGGCCGAGGATTTGACTGAATATTTTTTGAAAAAGGATATTAAGGTTACATATTTGCATTCCGAAGTTGATACTTTGGAGCGCACAGAAATAATTCATGATTTGCGCCGGGGAAAATACGATGTTTTAGTAGGCATTAACTTATTACGCGAAGGCTTAGATATCCCCGAAGTTGGTTTGGTGGCGATTTTGGACGCTGACAAAGAAAGTTTTTTGCGCGATGCCCGAAGCTTGATTCAGACCATCGGCCGCGCGGCGCGCAATGTTGATTCCAGGGTTTTAATGTACGCTGATGTTATGACCGGCTCCATGAAGGAAGCTATTGATGAAACAAATCGCCGCAGAAAAATTCAGATAGATTATAATAAGAAAAATAAAATAACTCCCACCTCTATTATTAAAGCAGTCAAAGAAAAGCCTGCCACAATCAAAAAAGAGATTGAAAAATTTGATTTAAAGAAAGTAAGTTCATTTGAAGATTTGATTGTGGAACTTGAAACGCGGATGCAGATTGCGGCAGAGAATCTGGAATTTGAAAATGCGATTGAAATTCGCGACGAAATTAGAAAATTGAAAAAATAACAATTTGACTCAAAATCCGCCGAAGCTTTAGCGAAGGCGGAGATTTTGAAAAAGCTATTGAAATTAGAGACGAAATAAGAAAATTACAAAAATAAGATTGATTACTTGACAAATATCTGTTTTTATTGTATAGTCATGAATCGATCTTTTAAATTTTAAAAAAATATAAGGGAGGAGAAAAATATGCCATTTAAGGAAAAATTCAAATTCTTCTGGCGCTATGTCAAGCCGCATAAAAATATCTTATTATTTTTTGGCTTTTTAAGCATTATTGTTGCTATTTTGAGCGCTCTCTCGCCCTACATCTTCGGAAAAATGATTGACTTGGTTTTGCACCAAAGCAGGTTTTTGGGCATGAATTATTGGCAGCTGGGTCTTCTTTGGCTCATTATCACTTTGATTTCACTTTTTATTGATGTATATAATGATTCGCAGGTTTCAGTAGAAGAAAATAAAGTAGAGAGGAATTTTATAATTGATTTTTGTCACCATGTGCTAAAGTTGCCAGTTAGTTATCATTACAGCAAAAAACCAGGAGAACTAATTAAAGTGATAGATCGGACGCATGCTGCCATTAACAATATGTTAGAGATGGTCTTCTTAAACTCTATGCCGCAATTTCTGACTATGCTTATCGCCTTCATAATCATGTTTATGATTAATTGGGTTTTATCCTTGATCATGCTGGTGAGCGTTATTCTCTTTTTCCTGACTTCCTATTTTTACCAGATGAAACATATTTTGACAGGCCAGAGGGAAATCAATGAGCAATATAACGGTCTCTATGGTCATATTGGCGATATGATTTCCAATATATTTGCCGTAAAGACGAATACGGCGGAACGAGCAGAAGAACAATATAATCAGAAAAACTACAAAAATATTTTTACCCTAGTTGAACGACAAATGGGATATTGGTTTAAACTAGGTTTGGCGCGCGGATTGGTTATAAATGTTGGCAGAATCATCGTTGTAATTCTAGCTGTTTATTTCTTCAGTCAGCACAAATTAAGCGAAGGCGGAGTAGTTATGTTTATTGGTTATTTTGGATTGATTTATTTTCCGCTTTACAATTTATCTGGCAATATCAGAATGTTGCGCCGTTATTTGGTTGACTTGGAACAAGCAGTAAAAGTATATGGGCAAGAAGAAGAATCAGACGAAAAGGGTTCTATGGATTTGGAAATTAAGGGCAATGTCGAATTTGCTAAAGTGTCATTTAGATATCCTGAGCGTGAAGAAAGAGTCATGGATAATGTCAGCTTTAAAGTCAAAGCTGGCGAAACCTTGGCAATCTTTGGCGAGACAGGTTCTGGCAAAACAACATTGCACAACTTATTTACTCGGCTCTTTGATTCTGAGGATGGACAAATTCTTATTGATAATACTGACATCAGAAAAATATCGCGCAAATTTTTGCGTGCACAGATTGCTGTTGTGCCACAAGACCCAGCTTTGTTCAATGAAACAATTAAATACAACATTAAGTATGGCAATGCCGAGGCAACAAATGAACAGATGATTAAAGCGGCCAAGATTGCCAACATTCATGACTTTATTGAGAGCTTGCCTGAAAAATATGAAACAAAAGTCGGTGAGCGCGGCATTAAGCTTTCGGGCGGACAAGTGCAGAGAATCGCCATTGCCCGTGCGGCTTTGCGAGATCCTAAGATTTTGATTTTGGACGAAGCAACAAGTTCGCTTGACCAGAAAACCAAATTTGAAGTACTTAGTGCCTTGCAAAAGCTGATTGAAGGCAGGACCGCGATTATTATCACTCATGATTTTTCTGCCATTACTCAATCAGCTGATCAGATTATCGTGCTTTCAGAAGGAAAGATTGCCCAGCAAGGCGCTCACAATCAATTAATAACCAAATCAGGTATATATAAAGACCTATGGCAAATGCAACAAAAGCATTTATTGGCAGTTAATGAATAAATAAAAAAAGGAGGAAAATATGCCAGAGAAGAATGAGGTAGTATCTGCTTTGTATAAGCTCACAGAAGGGCTTAGAATGGGGACAATTACATTCAGGCAGGTACAAATAGCAATTGATCAAAATTTGAAAGTTGTAAAAGATCCGCCTCAGCCGCAACATGACCCACAAATAGAAAAAGCACTAGAGGCGGTTGCTAAAGAGATGGCCGTGGCTTTTGAAAGAGAATGGCTGCAAATGGTTCAGGATGTTATGTTTGAACTCGGCCGGGGTGTGGCCTTGGGAACTTATGGAGCAAATTTTTTCAAAGACCTTTTAGATAAACCCATAAAATAAAAAAATAAGGGGCATCACGCAACGCGTGATGCCCCTTTTAAGTTTAAAATATTGATTTTGTTCTGGCAGTGAGGATTTTTATTTTTGGCCCTACCGCAGAATGAAGTTTTTCTCGCGCTTCCTCAAGCGTTTGCGCGAGCACTATTCTTGTCCTCTCGGCTCTTGAACCGTTTACATAGGTGTACGTGTAGATTGCCAAATTGGGCATTTTGGCTTTTAGTTCGCTTTTGGTGAATATTCTGGTATTGGAATATGCAAAGTTGCGGCAATTAGCCAGTTTTTTTTGGGCTTCCTCACGATCTTTTGCGACAATGGTCAGAAGGCCATCTCCATATGGTTTGTCTATTAGTACAAAGAACATTTCAGGCTGTCTTCGTTCACCTTCGGTTTCGGAATTGCTTTCCATTTGAGTCCTCCTTAAATATATAAATATAGAAAACTTCGCTTTTAATGAGCTATGTTTAATAGTATAGTTTATCATATATTGTTATTTTTGTCAATAATGGCTAAATGCCTGCTATTATGATTGACAGAGAGAGGTTTTAGGTATAAAATATCATTAATTAAATACTAATTTTTTCTATACAGGGTTTATAGCCGAAAAAGACCCGAACTTTTTGCATTTATACTGATATAAGAAATAGGAAATAGGAAATAAGTGAAAGGTATTAATTAATATTCCAATCCTGTCCCGTATTTCATATTTCGTATATCATATTTTAATCAAATTATGAAAAAAGAAGAAAAAAATATACAAGAATTTATACAAATTAAGGGCGCCAGACAGCATAACTTAAAGAATATTAGTCTAGATTTGCCAATTAACAAGTTTATTGTTATGACCGGCGTTTCTGGTTCAGGCAAGTCCTCTTTGGCTTTTGATACTCTTTATGCCGAAGGCCAGCGCAGATATGTTGAAAGCTTGTCAGCTTATGCCAGGCAATTTTTGGGTATTATGAATAAGCCGGACGTTGATTCAATCAAGGGGCTTTCGCCAGCCATTTCTATTGAGCAAAAATCAACTTCCAGAAATCCGCGCTCTACGGTTGGTACGGTTACTGAAGTTTACGATTATTTGCGTTTGCTTTATGCACGCATCGGCCAGCCCCATTGCCCAAAATGCGGCAAGGAAATTTCTTCGCAAGACATTCAAAGTATATTTGACCATATATACCCACAATATGAAAATAAATCAGTGGAAATTTTGGGTTCTTTGGTGCGTGGCAGAAAAGGTACTTATGAGCGGCTTTTTGAAAATCTTTTTAAGCATGGTTATTCCAAAGTCAGAGTAAATGGCAAGGAATATATGTTGCCAGCAAAAATTACTTTGGGTAAATATGAAAAACATGAGATAGAGGTTGTGATTGATTCTTTTAAATTAACAAAAGATCACAAGACTCGTTTATTTGATTCATTGGAAACTGCATACGATTTATCTCAAGAAGGAATTTTAATTGTAAGAATTAACGATAAAGAAATTTTGTTTAATACTAAATTAGCTTGCGCCAATTGCGGCATTAATTTTGAAGAATTACAGCCGCGCTTGTTTTCATTCAATTCTCCTTATGGTGCGTGCGTAGAATGCCATGGTTTGGGAGGCATCCAGGAATTTGCCGAAGATTTAATTATTCCTAATCCCGAACTTTCTATAATGGAAGGCGGTATTGCGCCCTGGAAAACGCAGATTTTTGGTTTTGTTGGGCAAAAAATTGACGCTTTAGCTAAACATTTTAAATTTGACCCGTATACGCCGATAAATAAATTGCCCAGAAAAATTATTGATGTAATTTTACATGGTTCCAGCGAAAGAATTGATTTTGAATTTAAATCCAGAAGTTCTGGCGCTGAATATGCCTGGGAAGGATATTTTGAAGGCGTAGTTCCGCAGCTGGAAAGATTGTATAAACAGACAGAGTCAGAAGAGAGGCGACAGGATATGGCCAAATACATGCGTATCAAAGAATGCCCCCTTTGTCATGGCCAGAGATTAAAGCCGGAAAGTTTAGGCGTAACCATTGACGGTTTTAATATTTTTGAAATTACCCAGCTTTCCATACGCGATTGCCATCAATTTATTGATAACTTAAAACTCAATGAAAAGCGAGAACAGATAGCCAGACAGATTTTGAAAGAAATCAAGAGTCGCTTGGGGTTTATGATTAATGTTGGCCTTGATTATTTAACATTGGGCAGAAATGCCAGCACATTATCCGGCGGTGAAGCGCAAAGAATTCGTTTGGCCACTCAAATTGGTTCTGAACTGCGTGGAGTTTTGTATATTTTAGACGAACCATCAATTGGCTTGCACCAACGGGACAATAAAAAATTAATTGCCACCTTAAAACAGCTTCGTGATTTGGGCAATACAGTTATTGTGGTTGAGCATGATAAGGAAATAATGGAAAATTGCGATCATCTAGTTGATCTGGGTCCTGGTGCTGGTATTCATGGCGGTAAGGTTGTAGCTGAAGGCACTTTAGCTGAAGTTAAAAAGGTTAAGGAATCTTTAACTGCACAATATTTAAATGGTTTCAAAAGAATTGAAACGCCAAAAAAGCGTCGCAGCTGGTCTGACTATTTGGAAATTATTGGCGCCAAAGAAAATAACTTGAAACAACTTCGCGTAAAATTTCCTTTGCGCGTTTTAACTTGTGTGACTGGCGTATCTGGCTCTGGTAAATCAACCTTGATTAATGAAACTCTATATAAAGCTTTAGCTAAACGGCTTTATGGCTCTCGGGAATTGCCTGGTGAGTTTGATAAATTGAATAATTCGGGTTTTATTGATAAAGCCATTATTATTGACCAGTCGCCGATTGGCAGAACGCCTCGTTCCAATCCAGCTACTTATACAAAAGTTTTTTCTGACATCAGAAATTTATATTCAGAAACTCCTGACGCCAAATATCGCGGTTATAAGCCGGGCAGATTTAGTTTTAATGTGTCTGGAGGCAGGTGCGAAAATTGCGAAGGCGATGGCGTGATTAAAATTGAAATGCATTTTTTGCCAGATGTTTATGTGGAATGCGAAAAATGCAAGGGCAAAAGATATAATCGCGAAACTTTGGAAGTTCATTATAAAGGCAAAAATATTGCTGATGTTTTGAATATGAGCGTAGAAGAAGCTTTGGCATTTTTTAAAGAAATACCAGTGATTGCTGATAAATTGCAGTTGCTTTTTGATGTTGGTTTGGGTTATATAAAATTAGGGCAGAATGCTACGACTTTATCTGGCGGTGAAGCACAGAGAATAAAATTAGCAAGTGAATTGAGTAAAAGAGCAACAGGAAAAACTTTATATATTCTTGATGAACCAACAACTGGCTTGCACTTTGATGATATTAAAAAATTATTGGAAGTTCTAAATCGCCTGGTTAATAAGGGTAATTCAGTAATTGTAATTGAACATAATTTGGATGTGATTAAAACAGCGGATTGGATTATTGATTTAGGCCCAGAGGGTGGTGATGAAGGCGGTAAAATAATTGCCGAGGGTACGCCAGAACAGGTGGCAAAAACCCCAGGTTCATATACAGGACAATTTTTGAGAAAGGTTTTAAAATAAAGTCATGGTTCAAATAAAAAAACAAATTTTTCCCCACAAACCCGGCTGTTATCTTTATAAAGATAGGCGCAACCAGGTGATTTATGTTGGCAAGGCCAAGGATTTGGCCAAGAGAATTGCCCAGTATTTTCAGAAAAAAGATTTGGATCCCAAAACCAAATTGCTTGTCTCCAAAATCGCTGATGTGGAATTTATTACCACTGATAATGAAGTGGAGGCCTTGATATTGGAGCAAAGTTTAATTCATAAATATCAGCCCAAATATAATATTGATTTACGAGGTGATGTTCGTTACGCCTATATTAAAGTTACTGACTCGTCTCGGCTTCGTTCATCCAACTCGCCCACTTTGCATGGTAAACAACGCGAGCCGAAGTCGGACGAACAATTTCCGCGTTTGATTACAGCGCGAAAAATAACTAAAGGCGGGAGATATTATGGACCATATACCGAGGGCATGTCGCGCAAATTGATTTTGAAAACTCTGGGAGAGATATTTAAAATTAGAACCTGCAATCAAATGCCCAAAAAAGTTTGTTTGCAGTATCACATTGGCCGCTGCACTGGCCCATGCCAGGGTTATATTTCAGAAGCAGATTATTTAGTTAATATAAAAAATGCAGAACGACTTTTGAAAGGCGAAACAAAAGTAATTATTAAGGATTTGGTTAGCCGAATGAAAGAAGCATCTGGCAAACAGCAATACGAATTAGCTAAAAATTATCGCGACCAAATCGCGGCCGTGAAATTAGTTGAAGAAAGGCAGAAAATTGATGTGCCGAAGAATTTTGACCAGGACATTATTAATTGGATTATTGTGGGCAAAAAAATCTACATTCAACTTTTTAATGTGAATAAAGGCGTGATTACTTCCCGCCATAAATTTGGTTTTGATTTTTATCAGGGAGTGGTGGAAGATTTTATCAAACAATATTATTCTATAAATTTTATCCCGCGGGAAATAATTATTCCTAAAAAATTGGATGAACAAAATGTTATTGAGAAATATCTGCAAGAGACAAAGGAAAAGAAATTTACCATTTCTTATCAGCCCAGAATTGACTTGACCGTTCCGCAAAAGGGCGAGAAACAAAAACTTTTACAACTGGTAAAAAATAATCTGGAAATTAATTTGGGCTTGGAACCAGGCGTGGTTGACCTGCAAAGAATTTTGGAACTTGACAAGTTGCCAAAGGTAATTGAATTTTTTGATGTTTCTACATTACAAGGAAAGTTTAACGCCGGCGCTATGATTCAAATGGTTAATGGCAGGTTTAATAAAAATGAATATCGCAAGTTTAAAATCAAATGGTCAGAGGCGCAAGATGACTTTGCCATGATTTTTGAAATTGTTTTTAGAAGATATTTTAGATTGGTGAAAGAAAAATCTTCTTTACCCGATTTGATTGTTATTGATGGCGGCCGCGGACAATTAAACTCTGCGCGTAAAGCACTCGGCCAGCTTAAATTAAATATCCCGATTTGTTCTCTGGCTAAAAGAGAAGAAGAAATATATTTAGCACATAAATCAGTGCCGTTAAAACTTGATAAAAAGCTGGCCGGTTTGAAATTACTTATTAAAGGGAGAGATGAGGTCCATAGGTTTGTAATAAAATACCATAGACAACTTAGAAGATTGAAATAAAAAAACAAACCGTCATTCAGAGTGAAACGAAGAATCTATAACTTCAAGGATTCCACGCTGCGCTCTGAATGACTTAAGGACGGTTTGTTTTTTAAAATAAAAAACCCCGTCGTTTTCACGGCGGGGTTTTGAATTTCAGGCAGCTTTTTTGAAAATTTGCCCCTGTTTTTTGCTGGTCAGAATGTAAAAGGAGACTTGGTCCGGGTCCTTTGTCCTGGCGACCAGATAGCCTTCGCGGATCATCTGGGGAATGCAGTCGCGCGGATTGTATTTAAGCCCGGCCATTGTGGCTTGCAGGACTTCAGCGTAAAGATAAGGAACTTTATGGCCATCGATATAATCGTATTCGGGTACTGAGGCCGACAGAATGCGTATGGCCAGACCGCGAAGCACTTGAACATGCTTTGTCTTCACCTCTGGTCCATTCGGTCCTTTGGTCAAAAGCGGTTTCTTTTTCATTTTTTCCTCCTTACACGAATTTGGGAACGCCTTCAAAACGTTCATCTTGCTTGATAGCCAACTTAATGGCTTTCAGGTGCTTACGTGGCGCTTCCAGTACAAGGATTAGGGTGCCATTTATTTTACCCTCATTATTTGTGACTTTTCGCTTAGCCACTTTGGCGTGAAATCTTGCCCCCAGGTTTCTGACGATGGTTTCAATTGAGCGCCGTTTTTGGGGGTTGCAGGTTTCCTCAATTCTCAACTTTGACATTTTTCTCCTCCTTTGTTTTAAGGTTCTTTTTTATTTTTTAACTTAACACAAATTTTTATGCTAGTCAAGGATTTTGACTTTCGCCTAAAATCAAGTTAAGATAACTATATAAATTTGGATCTTTAAAATATAAATAGAAGAATATAACAAGTCCAGCAAATTAACAGATCCGCATTGCGGATAAAAGGAGGTTTTAATGAGTAAGGATTTAGGCAAGGCATTGGTAAAAGGGAAGGTAATTACGGATGAACAATTGCAAAAGGCCAAGGAACATCAAAAGCAAGGGGGCGGCAGACTGACATCAAGTCTTGTCGTGCTCGGGATTTTGAGAGAAGATCAACTGGTAGAATTTTTAAGCCAGCTGTATAGCGTGCCCGCGGTAAATCTTAATGAACTCGCACCCGATATCAGTATTGTTAGCCTGATTTCCAAGAGGATTGCGTGCAAACACTTAGTAATTCCAATCAATCAAGCAGGAAAAACCCTGATTGTGGCTATGGCTGATCCCAGTAATAGGCAAGCTTCTGACGAAATTAAGTTTCTTACAGATCTTGACGTTGAAGTGGTTGTGGCTTCTGAACAGTCCATTAAGGAGGCCATTGAGAGATTTTATCCTGACGACGAAGGCTCTCTTGAAGAATTCACTAATGGCGCAGATGACCTGACATTAATGCCCGAGGCAAATGAGGAAGTGAACCTCGCCGAATTTGAGAGAGCCAGCGAGGAAGTTCCAGTCATCAAGGCAGTCAGTTCCATCCTGACAGACGCAATTAAAAGGGGCGCCAGCCACATTCATATTGAGCCAACCCAGGATTCTCTCTGTGTGAGATATAGGGTCGATGGCATTCTTTATAAAATCGCTAGTCTGCCGTCACCATTGAAAAGAAGCGTCATTGCTCGGCTCAAGATTATGTCCGGTATGGACATAGCCGAACGCCGGCTCTGGCAAGAAGGCAACCTGAAAATCAGGATGAGCCAAGGCAGAGAAGCGATTTTTAATGTCACTGCCATGCCAACGGTTCACGGAGAAAAGATCGTGTTAAAACTCCCAGACAAGTCAATCTATCAAATGCCATTGAAAGGACTTGGCCTGGCTGAGCCTCAACTTCGGATCCTTCAAAGACCTCTTTCTTCTTCCGGCCTGGTGATTATTACTGGCGATAACTCAAGGACTACTCTTTACAGTGCATTGAGGAAATTGAACGAACCCGATGTCAGTATCGTTACCGCGGAAGACGCAATTTGCGATTTGATTCCGGGCATCAATCAGACCGAGATGCATGAAGAAATTGGTCTTAATTTCGCCTCGGCACTGGGCGCTCTATCCCGACAAAATCCAGATGTTCTTATGGTAAGCGGTTTGCCTGACTTTGAAACCGGGGAACGAGCTCTTGGCTTGGCCGCCAGACAACTTGTTTTGGCTGGCATGGAGATGAACGACGCTGCCAGCGTCATTTATTCCTTGCTAAACAGGGGGATTGAGCCTTACAAGATTTCCGAGAACCTCAAGCTCGTCTTGGCTCAACGCCAGGTGCGCACGGTTTGTGCAACATGTAAGAAGCGGATTAAAATCAAACCAAAAGCACTGAGAAGCATGGGCATTGACCCTGATGCGGTCAAGAACAAGGTATTTTTTAAAGGTTCTGGCTGTTCTGATTGCAATGGCACGGGTTTTCAAGGAAGCATGCTGATATTTGAAGCCTTAGCCATTGACGAGAACATACAGGAACTCATTCTTAGCTCCGTTCGTCCCAGCGAAATAAAAAAGATGGCTATGGAGCAAGGCATGATGACATTGCGCCAAAGCGGAATTCAGGCGGTTCTTAACGGGCTTACTACCTTTAGCGAAATAGCCAGAGTAACCGAAGCTGATTAAAATTCCATCAACAGTAAAGGGCAACAGAAATGTTGCCCTTTTTTCCTTTATTAAGTCGGATTTAATTAAACTTTTTCAGCCACTCAATTATTTTATCCAGCAGTTCTTTATTGGTGTCAAAAATATCAGTGCCATGGGCATTGCCATCATAAATTACTATTTCTTTTTGTCCAGCGCTTAATGGGGAATCACTAAATAATTTCGTGACTGAATCACGCGAATAAGTATCGCCGTCTGTTGCTACCAATAAAATAGGAGTAGTAGAATTATTTTTTACTGCTTCTTCTGGCACAACGCCATGGTAATCTAAACCTGGCGATAGAGCAATTATGCTGACAACATTTTCTATTGGCGCATATTTTAAGGCATTATTAGCCGAGATTGAGGCGCCAATCAAATTAATTTTCATGTTGGGATTTTTATTTTTTAAAAATTCCACCGCGGCTTTAATGTCAAAAATAATATTGCTATATTCAGCATCGCTAAATTGATTTCTGTCGCCCCAGCTCTCGCCATGTCCGCGCATATCAATGGCCAAAGCATTAAAACCCGCTTCAACGAATTTGGGAGCTAAGCTATCATATGATTCTTTTGATTTGCGCATTTGATGGATTAAAACAATTCCCATAGCATTTGTATCAGCAGGGAAAAAATTAGCAGCAATATTTTTTTGGTCTTCGGTTGTTAAATTTATTTTTTCCATATTAGTATTGGTTAAATTTTGTTTTTGCTGTATACAAGCGGATAGAAAAACAAAGATT
>JAFGMD010000017.1 GCA_016927685.1 Candidatus Falkowiibacteriota bacterium | reverse complement strand
TTGAAGAATACCAAAAAAAATTTCGCGAAAAAGCGATAAAAAATAGATAGTAAATTAATTTTAAGCTTGTCTAAGCCAAACTTCATTTAATAATTTATTTGATATTTTGTAAGTATTACCGTGACTCAAAAGCCCTCGATATGACTGCAAGGTCTGATTATCAGGGCTTATTTTTATTTGCCTAAACATTCGCTCTTTTGTCTTTTTGCGCAAGATGCGATATTTCGGAAATTGAAGCCAGTCCAGAAAATCTACACCCGAAGCAATTGTTTTGATAAAAATTTTTTCGGGATGCAAATCCAATTTTAGATTTTTTCTCAAGAATGTTCCGATAATAGGGGCTAAATTAAGTAACTTCTGTTTGTCATGGGACATAAAAATCATGTCATCCGCATAACGGATATAAAATTTTATTTTTAATTTATGTTTTACCCACTGGTCAAATTGGTTTAAATATACATTGGCAAATAATTGCGATGTTAAATTACCAAGAGGCAACCCTATTCCCGTATTTTCTTCAGAACTAAAACTTTCAATAATTTGCCGAAGCAACCAAATAATATCAGCATCCTCAATATACCCACTCAAAATTTTCAAAAGTATTTTATGATCAATGCTGGCAAAAAATCTTTTAATGTCAATTTTCAAAACCCAGCAGGTGCGGGTATGATTTTTACTTTCAATAAAAACAAATTTTCTAAATCGATTGATGGCCCTATGTGTGCCCTTATTTAAGCGGCAAGAAAATGAATCGGCGATAAAAATTTTGTCAAAAAATGGATAAAGTATCCGATAAACCGCATGATGCAACAGCCGATCTCGCACGTTGGCCTTATGGATATGGCGGCGCTTGGGGTCATTGATATAAAAACTTTTATAATTACCATGGCAATAATTTTTATGAACCAAACTTTTATGGAGATCTAAAATATTACTAAACAAATCCAAGCCAAAGGCCTGCACATCCGACTTAGCCCTTTTGCCTTTCACAAATTCCTGTCAGGCCAAAAGTAAATTATCTAATGAAATAATTTCTTCAAATTTATGAACCAATTTGATTTTCATAATTCTTTGAGTAATTTAAACGCCAACGAAATACCGATTATAACAAAATTTAATGAAAGCTATAAATTATGGCACGCATTTTTAATTCATATTCCACGGCTGACACGCTATACGCTTGGCGCAAAAATAGATAACTTCTTCACCGAATGTTTGGAGTTATCATTTCTTGCGGGTTATTCAACTAAAGATTCCAAATTGCCAATCGTGCAAAAACTTAGCGCCAAATTTGACTGCTTAAAATTTTTCTTAAAGTTGATTTGGGAAATCAAGTCCCTGGACAATAACAAGTATATAGCTTTAATGAAACCGATAGCTGAAGTCGGAAACATGATTGGCGGCTGGCAGAAATCCCTAAAAAAACAAACTCTTCCGACGCGGGAAGAGAATAAAAAAACTTGCGGAGAGCCAGGAAGCGACAGTTGTCATTCCAATGGTTGTCATCATCGTTCCAATTGAGGTTGAGCTTGCGCTTGTCATCATTGCAGTTCAGGTACGGATAGTTGCGGTTGCCATTGTCATTGACCCAGACCGAGCCGAGATTATACAGATTACCATCAGCGCCACTGTCCATTGAGTACTCTTTGGGCTGAATTTCATGCGGAAACACGATTCCCTTGATATTCTGTACCAAGTATTTTTATTTTTTGGATAACGCCAAATGCACGCTAAATTAAAACCTGATTCTAATTTATTCTGGCTGTTTTGGCGCATCAGAGTTCAACCGCCTACAACCCGCTTTGACGAGTCAATCCTTGGCCGTAGACCGAATCGTTTACTATCCATAAAAATTATAGCATAAAAAGAAAAACCCCTCACTCAGTCAAATGACTGAGTGAGGGGCCAAGGGTCCAAGAGCTAAAAGGACCAAGCGTCCAAGTGTCCGAGTACCTTACTTGCGGAGAGCCAGGAAGCGACAGTGGCCACTCCAATGGTCGTCATCATCGCACCAATAGAGGCGGAGCTCGCGCTCGTCACCACTGCAGCGCAGGTACGGATAGCCGCGGTCGCCATGGCCATCGACCCAGACCGAGCCGAGAGCGACGATGGGAAACTCCCGTTGAACATTCGGGTTGGCCGCTCCAAAGGTGAGCAGGTGTTCAATGCTAGCCGGCTTAAGACCCAGACCGTCAAGATGCGCCAACACTTCTTTGATCGTAGCGTCTTTGTTGAGATGGACCAGAACCAATTCAACTTCGTGTTGACCAGAACCTTGGATTGGAAAGTGCCTGTCAGTGATGTCATTGTTGGCATAGCTATAGTTGCCGAGCTGAATCATTTCGGTGAGAGTCTTGCTGTAGTCCACGACCACTTTGTAGGTGTCGCTGGCTTTTTGCCGGCCGGACATGATCAGTTCGGCAATCTGCTTGACCAACTTGCTGTCAGTGAGCAGGCGGCGGAGATCTTCGTCGGTTCCGCCGAGAGTGCGAATCGCATCGCTGATTTTTTTGACGATTTCAAAGATGATTCCGACTGCGCTGACAAATTCTCCCTTTTTGTTTCCTCTGGACATCGTATTCCTCCTTTTCATTTCGGCCGCCTCTCATCCGCGCGCTTTGCGCAAATACAAGGCCTGCCAGTTTTGTACCTTAATATTAGCACATTTTTACCATTTTGTCAATAGTTGCACCTCAACTTTTCGCTTAAACTAGCCAGATTTATGAATATTCACAAAAATGGATAAGTGTGATAATATGGTAATATTAATCATTAAACTCTCAATAATATGGATTTCCAAGAATATCAAAAAAAATCACGCGAAACTGCCATTTATCCCAGCGTAGGGAAAAGTTTTGTTTATCCGACAATGGGTTTGACTGGTGAGGCCGGTGAAGTTTCAGAAAAAATTAAAAAACTTTTTCGCGATAAAAATGGCGAAGCTGATGAAGAAACTAAAAAAGAACTGCAAAAAGAATTGGGCGATGTTTTATGGTATTTATCGCAAATCGCGACAGAGTTTGATCTTTCGTTAAATGAAATCGCGGAAAAAAATATTGAAAAACTTTTTTCCAGAAAAAAACGAGGCACTCTTCATGGCAATGGAGATAATAGATAAAAAAATAATATATTTATGACTACAAAAAAAGTAATTGTAATTGTAATTTTAGCAGTAATTTTAATTACTGGCCTAACTATCGCAGTATTAAGATTTTCCACGCCAGAGGATACTTGGCTTTGCCAAAACGGTGAATGGATTAAACATGGTAATCCTAGCGCACCACAACCATCTACTCCCTGCCCCGGTGGCAAACCAAATGTTAATCAACCCCTTACAAACGAAAATATAAATATCAATCAAGAGCCGCAAAACCAAGTAAATATTATTGTTGATAAACCAAAAATAAACGAAGAAATTACCAGCGGCTATATAATCGAAGGCCAAGCAGCTGGCTGGTATTTTGAGGCAAGCTTCCCTATTAAATTACTAGATGAAGCAGGCAAAGAAATTACCACAATAATAGCCCAGGCCCAAAGCGATTGGATGACTTCGGACTTTGTCGCTTTTAAAGCAACTCTAAATTTTTCAATTGATAAAGACCAAAACGGCATATTGGTTTTTATGAAAGATAATCCTTCGGGATTGCCAGAAAATGACCAAAAATATGAAATGCCAATCAAATTAAAAGCAGAATTAATGAATATAAAAATATTTTTTGGCAATTCTATAAAAAATCCCAATACTATGGATTGCAGCTTGGTTTATCCAGTTGAAAGAAAAGTCCCCAAAACTATAACTACTGCGACCGCTGCCATAAATGAACTTCTTAAAGGATTAACTGAAGAAGAAAAATCAGTGAATTATTATACTTCAATTAACCCTGGAGTAAGGCTACAAAAAGTTACCATTAAAGACGGCACGGCTTATGCTGATTTTGATGAACAACTTGAATTTCAGGTCGGCGGTTCTTGTCGCGTAACCAATATTCGTTCTCAGATAACACAAACATTAAAACAATTTTCTTCAATTAAAAATGTGGTCATTTCCATAAATGGCAGAGCAGAAGATATATTACAACCATAAAAAATTTTTAAATTGCGGGCTGTAGCGAAGTTGGTTTGCTTCGGCAAGGCGAGCTATCGCGCACGGTTCGACCTGCCCGCCATAGCCAGAGCCGGGGTATAGCGAAGTGGTATCGCGCTTGGTTCGGGACCAAGAGATCGGCGGTTCAATCCCGCCTACCCCGATTGCGGCGATGGCAGGCGGGGACCGTGAGGTCGCGGGCCTGCCTGCCGGCAAGGCAGGTTCAAGTCCCGCCAGCCCGATAATATTATTTAAACAAAAAACCGCTCTAAGGAGCGGTTTTTTGTTATTTAAAAATTTATCTCATTGCTTCTATTTTTTCCCCTAATTCAGCGCTGGGTGCAGTTACAGAAATCCTTTCATTGGCTAGTTTTTGGACAAAATAGCCCGTACCATTATCAGAAGCGCTTTTTGGATCAACCGGAATTGCCACGATATATTTACCCTCATCAGTCAAAACTGATAAATCTACTAAACCAGTGCAGCTTGCGGCGCCTGTCTTGCAAATTTCAGTTGCAATGGTCGGGATTGTACCTGGTACAGAACCCTTATTATCAACTGCATATTGCCAAACTCCGTTTAAAATAGCATTGACATTGCTCCAGCGCTGAGCGTTTCTGGCCAAAGCAAACTGCCTGGCAGGATTTACAGCAATAATCACAATCGCTGCCAAAATGGCAATGATGGCAATGACTACCAGCATTTCAATTAGAGTAAAACCTTTTTGTGTTTTCATAATTTTGAATTAATATTATTAATATAAATTATTCGTATAATTCTCCCCAGGATTTAATAATCGTGACTGGCTTTATTTGGTCCAATTCAATTTTCAATACTTTTTTTTGGTCATCTATTTGGCTGCTGGTGATAAAGGAACGATTAGTATTCCCTTTTCCAAAAACTGATTCTATTTGGCATGAATATGCATCCAAGCTGATTGTTTCATTGCCAGCATATTCTGAATTTTTTTGTAACTGCAAAATAGCATAATTAGCGCAAGCATTGGCGAGATAATAATTCCTCAATGATTTATTATGACTGATAATTGTCTGTTTTTCGCTTATAGAAATAAATGCCAAGCCCAATGCTAATATTAAAACAACGGCAGAAATAATTATTACTGAAATTAGGGCAATGTAGCCATTTTTATTTTTATTAGCCATAATTATTTTTCTAATTTTACGGCAGTCTGCAAATCAACTGGCTGGCTTTGCCAAAAAGGGCTTTGGCTCTCTAAAGTTAATTTTATTTCCACTAATGCCGGCTGGTTTAAAAACGCATAATTACTAAAAACAATATTTTTAACCTTAGTGCCCTCATTTATCATATTTTGGGGTGCTTCATCAGCTATTTGCATTTTTAAAATCTGATTTTCAACAAAAAATTTTATCGGGCCGTCAAAAATGCTGTTCGGATAAACTACCAAGACATCAGAACTATTTCCAGCCGTTGGTGTTTCTAGACTTTTAGCGTTTTGCAGGTACCAGGAAATAGTGTTCAAAACATTCTGGCCATTATGTATTAAATTTATTTTTTCATTAACCTTACCATTTAAAAAAGTGGCCTCTTGATAAAAAGCGACCAAGAAAAGCAAAACAATACTCAATAATCCAATATAGAGTATTGTTTCAATCAAAGTTGCTCCTTTTTGCTCTGCTATATTCATATTCTTATTTATTGGCAGGCCTCATCCACGAAAAAATTACAATTATCATCAATGCTGTTACCGCAGGTCTCGGACTTGCCAGGATTAATATTCGTATTTGTATCATCGCAATCAAAAGGGCCGCATTGGCAAGTTGTTGTTGCGTCGGGAGTAAAGGTAAAAAGAATGACTAAATCTTGAAAATCAGCGGCTTCTGAATTCAAATCTGTAACGCCTAATTCAAAAATTAAGAACACTTGATTAATATCAATATCAATTTTTCTATTTTGATCAACAAACGCTGATAATACTTCAGATAATGGTTTCTGCTCTCCATATCTTGGAACATTTGGCAAGCTGTCTCCTTTAACTAAAACTCTAGCATATGGCGTACTAACATCCGAATCTATAGTGCGATTTAAACTATTTTTATACCAAGCAGTTCCCCTAATACCAATATTGGTGATATCAGCCAATTGCGCAGTGTATGTTTCACCACCATCAACATCTTGACCATTAAACAGCCAACTTAAAACAGAATTTATTTTTAATCCGACTTTAACAAAAACTTCTGGCCCATCTACGCCGTATGTTATTTGCGATGTAATCACCTCGAGTTTCATTCTGCCTTTTGGCGCTTTAATATTCCCGCTCGCCTGCACAACTGCAATAGGACGACAGTCAGAACCCTGAGTATAATAACCATCCTTATCAGCATCTATACAATCGCCAACAAGTGGCGGCGGCGGACAAACCCATGGATACCAATAATAATCCAAGCTAGCGCCAGCGGACATTATCGGATTTCCTGATTGAATATCCAAAAGCATTGCGCCAATATGTATTTCTACGACCCGTTCTCCCGGACGAACGCCTGGCCAAGGAATATCAACGGAAAAAGTATCATTATTATTGACAATACCTTTGTCTAAATAAATCGGATCAGTCCTTTTATCATCGGGATGAACAATATAATAAGAAAGTTGGAGCCGAGCTGACTGGCCTTCTGGCAATACCACGCTTCCCATTACTGTTATAGTTCCAGCTTCTATCTTGCATATTGGTCTATCTGAATCATTAAAAATAACATTAGGCTGAATCTGTTGGCAATTTGAGGCATTGGCACAGGCTGGATCTTGGCAATCAGCTAAGCCGTTGCAATTGTCATCAATGCTATTATCGCAAATTTCATTCGCCCCTGGATTAATATTTGAATTATTATCATTACAATCTGGAGTTCCGCATCCTTCAGCTGCAGCATTGTATCCGTCCTTATCGTTATCAACGCATTTATTTGGCGGCGGTTCAGGATCATCGCTTTCGTCATCATCGTCTGAATCAGAACATCCCTGATCATTAGCAAAATCAATATTGCCATCGCCATCATTGTCAATACCATCGGAGCATTGCGTCACATAATCTCGCCAGTTGGATAAATATGTTATCGCGCTGCTTTCCTTGCTTTGATTAGTCAAGCTAGACCAAGTCACCAAGCTTTCAACCTTTTTTAGATTCTTATTATTAGGAACATCAGTGATAATAATCTTTCGCTCGCCGTCTTTGGCAAGTTCATTCGGTATGCTTGTGTCATCAATCAACTGCCACTGCCCATCAATTAGCTGAGTCCCATAAATGCCTGGCCTGAAAGCATCCCAATTATTAGCAGCTATGCCTTTAGCCGCCTCCAATCCTTCTTGCACAAAAAAATCCGCTTTTATTCTTTCCTGATCGTCAAATGAGCTATTAAGAGTATCAATTAAAAGATAGCTCACCGCCAAAAAAACAATTAAAAATATAAAAACTGAAAGTAAAATTTCAATTATGGAAAACCCCCGTTCTTTCAAGGAAGAATGCATATTTAATAATTAATTATTCCGATTTTATTTATATTAATTTCCCTAACAACTCCCGCTGAAGAAAGTTTTATAATAGCTTCATTTGTAATAAATCCAGTAGAGGGTGTAAAAACAATTTCATTATCGCCTGAAATTTTTATGGAATTTGAATAAGCTACGGTTTGATCATCAGCAGAAACTCTATTATCAAAATTAATACCTCGAAATAAAATAAAATTATCATCTGTAATTTTTACGCCAAAATAAGAATTATTTTTTTGATTAATTGCACTATCGCGCGCTTCGCGCAATAGCCAAACAAGCTGGCCCTCGGTCCTATTCAAAATTTCCATTTGGTAAAAACTAATTGCCAAAGGCATAAAAATTGCAACAATAACTAAAAAAATCGCTAATACGACTAATAATTCAATGATGGTAAAACCCCTCATATACTGCGACTTAAAGTAGCAATAAATTCATAAATCGGCGAAATAATGGCTACGCCAACAATGACAACAATAAATCCAATTAAAACTAGAAGAACTGGCTCTAAAACGCTCGATAAATTTTTACTAATATTATCTACTTCTTTTTCATAAAAATCAGCCAAATAAAGTAGATTCTTTTCCAGATTGCCCGTCCTCTCTCCCACGCTAATCATTTGAGAAACTAGTTGGGGAAAAAGATCATTTCTGCCAATTTGCTGCAAGGCTTCACCTAAGGACAAGCCTCCCAACACTTTTTCTTTTATTTTTTTCAATTGTATTTTATAAATTTCATTACCCAAGCTTTCAATCGTAATATTAATCGAATCATTAAAACCTATCCCGCTTTTTATTAAAATACCCAAAATTCTGCAAAAACGCGCTAAATTAATTTTAATCATTAATTCTCCAAAGATAGGAATGCTCATTAAAATTGCCTGCCAAAAAGGCTTAATCAATTTTGTCCTTAAGAAAATATTTAAAAAAATTAATACTGCTATTATTATTGCTAAAATCAATAAACCATGATCGCGAATCACGTCAGCTGCCCATAATAATAATTTAGTAGACCAGGGCAATGGCATATTAAAAGAGGAGAAAATTACTATTAATTGAGGCAAGATCCAAAAAGCCAATAAAGCAGCTAGGGCTAAAAGCAAAACAAAGACAATTGATGGGTAAAATGAAGCAGATTGCACTTTGCGTGATAGTTCCAGATCTTTTTCCTGCTGTTCAGCCACATAATCAAGACAATCAGCTAAATGTCCGCTTTTTTCGCCAACATTAACTACGCCAATGTAAACCAAATTAAAATATTTAGGATATTTTTTTAAAGAATTAGCAAGGGTTTGGCCGCTTTCTATATTTAAGCGTATATTTTTTATTATATTCTTAAACCCTCCTAATGATTGGGCCTCTATAATGCGCAAGGCATCGGCAATATTAATGCCAGAGCGCAAAATTGCGCTCAAGGTGCGGGCAAAAAGAATTTTTTCAACTAAAAAACCAAAGTTTATATGCCAGTTAAGCCCCTTAAACTCCTGGCCCTTTGTTTCGCTTAATTTATTCACAAATCTTTGCTTAATTTTATTCTCCATATAATTATTCTTTAATCGCCCTCATTACCTCATCTATGGTTGTAGCGCCAATAAATACCTTTTCTAATCCATCTTGTAGCATAGTAATCATGCCATCGACCATGGCCTGTTTTTTTATTGTTTGACTAGTAGCATTCTGGATTATTAAATCTCTAATTGCCGGCGTGACTTCTAAAATTTCAAAAATGCCGATGCGGTCAACATAGCCGGTCTTATGACAAAATTTACAGCCAGTACCCTTAAACATGGTCAGTATTTTTTTGTTGCCAATAAATTCTGCGGCAATATTTTTTGGCACTAATTTTGAAAACTCCTCGGCTTTAATAGTGTAGCTTTTAATGCAATTCGGACAAATCTTGCGCACCAAACGCTGGCCGATGGCAAGCAAAACCGTTGAAGCGATTAAATATGGCTTGACTTTCATGTCTAACAGCCGCGGCAAGGTAGTTGAAGCATCATTTGTGTGTAATGTTGTTAAAACTAAATGCCCAGTCATGGCTGAATTAATGGAAATTTTGGCAGTATCTTCGTCGCGAACTTCCCCGACCATAATAATGTCGGGATCTTGTCGCAAAATAGCGCGCAAACCCTTAGTAAAGGTAAGATTTGTCTCCTCATTAACCTGAATTTGATTAATGCCTTCAATATCATATTCAACGGGGTCTTCAATTGTGGAGATATTAACGTCACGATTATTTAAAAGTTTCAATATTGCATAAAGGGTCGTTGTTTTGCCTGAGCCAGTAGGGCCGGTTGAGAGAATCATGCCATAAGGGCTATCAATGGCTTTTTTAATTTTATTAATATTTCCCTTATTAAAACCAAGTGAAGATAAGTTCAGATCGCGCATTTTTTTAGACAATAAGCGCAAAACAAGCTTTTCCCCCCTGACCATCGGCACTATTGATACTCTGATATCTAATTTCTCTTCAGGCAACTTCATCACGCATTTGCCATCTTGAGGATTCTTATGTTCGTCAGTTCTTAAATTTGCCATAATTTTTATGCGGGAAACGACCATCTCATGATATTCTTTTGGTATTGATAAAACATCGTGCAAGAGGCCATCAATACGAAAGCGCACTAAGCTATCCAATTCTTGAGGTTCAACATGGATATCAGAAGCCCTATTTTCGTAGGCATAATTAATAATTGATTCAACTATTTTAATAATCGGTATTTTTTCATCAATCCCCTCCTTAACTTGAGCTAAATGTTTCAAAATTATGTCTGAAAATTCTTCTTTTAATTCTTTGCGATAAAGTGAAGTTGCCTTTAAAATGTCGTGTTCTGTAGCAAAATAAGGAATGATATTTTCCCCGGTTTTCTTGGATAAAAAATGAATGAGCGGAGTATTAGCTGGCTCATTCATGGCGACTTTAAGTCCGTCTTTGTCTTTTTCAAAGGCAATGATTAATTGTTTTTTGGCCACTATTTCAGGGATTATGCGCAGTATTTCAATATTAATTATTTTTTTACGTAAATTAACATATCGATAATCTAAAGCGTCA
The DNA here is from genome assembly GCA_016927685.1 of Candidatus Falkowiibacteriota bacterium. GTDB lineage: Bacteria > Patescibacteriota > Patescibacteriia > CAIXNZ01 > CAIXNZ01 > CAIXNZ01. Next base: position 2,884 of record JAFGMD010000017.1, on the reverse strand, counting down.
GCAATTAATTGCCCCATTTGTTCATCTTTTATCAAGCTATTTTCCAACAAAGACCTTTCAACTCTTATTTTATTTTTTTTAGCATATTTTTCGGCATTATCAAAATCATAATCTTTTATATAGCCGGGCTTAACTAAAATTTCTCTTAATTTACTAGATTTAATCATAAAATTAAAAAATTAATCAAAAATAAATCTCATATATATTTTAACATAATTTTAGCCAAATAAAAAACCCGCAAAATATGCGGGATAACACCTTAAATCAATAAAAAATTAAACTAAATTATAATACTTTACTGCTGTAAAAAACGCTAAAAATATGGCGATAATGAAAATAAAAATATTCACTAGCCACAAATGTTGGTTTTTTACTTCTTTTTCTTTTTTACTTAATATCAAGTTCATAATATATTAGATTAATACAAGTAATTATTTTTGTCAAGAAAAAGCCCCGGCTAACTTAATAACCAGGGCAATTTAAAGAAGTTAAAGGGGTATGCGAATAACCGATTGACTAGCATCTTTCTTTTGTCTGGAAGCAAATTCTTCTGGAGTAAGGAAGAATAAATCGGTCTTGCCTCCGCATTTTTCGCAGTTTTCTATCCCCAAATTATCATAATGCTTACCGCAACGCGTACAAAAATTGTACGCATTCATATCTTTATACTTCTGTTTTTCTTGGTTCATCCCTCTTTCCCTCCTTTTCTTCAGTTTTTTTGAGCAAAAGCCCGGACATATTTTGCGTACTGATTTCCAAGCACGCACCTTGGCAATAAATACATTTTTTATTGCCTAAAGGGTTTAAGTGCAAACAATTTTGACAAATATTAACCATCCTAACCTCCCTTCGCCCTCTGTAACCTTGAGGGCTTATGTTAAAGTGCAAAATAAAACTAGCCACCTTGTGGTGGCTAGTTTGAACCATGACCTATATGTAAAATTTTATCCTATACAAAAGCTAACCACCCAAAAAATGGCTAATAATAGCAACAAACCTAATAAAGTTGCTTTTTGCTCAATTTTCTCAATAATTTGATTTTGGATAGTTATCATATAACTAAATAGTAATAATTTTTCCTTATACTGTCAATAAATTTAGAATGACCAGTCAACATCATAAATAATCATATCGCGTATTAATTTATAATCCAAGATTTCTTTATTATTAAACCAAAGAGCAATTTCTTTTTCAGCTTCTTCCGTGGAGCCAGAAGCATGGACTAAGTTTCTAATTGCGCGTTCTGCACCATCGGCTAATTGATATGATTCTGGAGTATAGTCTCCTCTTATTGTGCCGCAGGTAGCGCTTAAAGGTTCTGTTCCACCGCAAATTTTTCTAACTAATGGTACAGCTGAACTACCTTCCCAAACCATGGCCACAACCGGACCAGCCGTTATATATTTTTTAAGGCGCTCCAAAACTTCCTTACCAACTGCAATGGGGTCGCTATTGGGAGGAGTCATGCCTTTCTTTTTATAAGATTCAATAGCTTTATTGCCTACATTTTCAAACCACTTTGGGTCAATAGTATAATGCTTTTCCACTAATTTGGCGTCGGCCTGCATCATTTTCATAGCAACTAATTTCAAGCCACTACGCTCAAAGCGCGAAATAATTTCGCCGATTAAGTTTCTTTGTACGCCATCTGGCTTGATTACAACTAATGTTTTTTTCATATTAAAAAATTAATTATAAGATAGAAGCATTTTAACAAAAAAATATATATTTTTCAAATAATCTTGACGAAACGGAAAAAATAAAATAAAATCTTATCATAAGTACTTTAAAAGGAGGCGAAAAATGATTGATAATTCAGAACATCTTTCTGCCCCAATTGTTAATGATATTTACTATCAATATGCAAATATCAAAGAAGATAAGGGGATAGAAGTTATCCTCTGGGTAAGTGATGAGGATGGCCTGCTGAGTAAAGAGCAAATCTGGAAAAAACATTTATTTAACGAGCAGTTTTATCCAATGGACGGAAACAAAGACTTATTTTGTTGCCAAGTTCAAATCGTCCTTATTGAAGGAGATAGAATTTATTTCTATTTTCTAGACAAACAACTGGAGCCTAAGGAAAAGTTGGGTGAAAAAAACCTGACAAAAAAACAATTTCTAGAGCGTTTCTTTATGCCTCAGCACAAAATGCATGAGTGTCAACAAAGCCCTGCTTAAAGCAGGGCTTTTATTTTTGCTTTACAACCTGACCATCGCTTATAAACTTTAAAGTACCCGATGTATCGGTTCGTAAAATAGAGATATTATTATTATTCAATAAATTAATGGTATCGGCGCATGGATGGCCATATTTATTGTCTGTACCTACGGAAATTACTGCAATTTCTGGGTTTATTATTTTAATAATCTTTTCATTTAACCCTGCGCAACTGCCATGATGAGGCACCTTTAATACATCTGCTGAAATATCAATATTATTATTAATTAATTCTTCTATAATATGTGCTTCGGCATCCCCGGTCAATAGAAATGTATTGTCTAGATAAACTAATTTGGCAATAATGGATTGGTCATTAGCATCATCGGCAATTTGGCCGTTGATATTATTAAAAGGATATAAAATTTTTAAAGTTAAATTATCCCCGAAAATAATATCCTGCTGGCCATTAGTAATTTCTGTTGCAATATTTAATCTATTAATTTCTTCTAAAAAAGCTAGATAATACGGCGCATAATAGGCAGCTCCAGTGAATAATATTTTTTTAACTTTATATCGGCGCATGACCTCAATTAATCCCACTACGTGGTCGGCGTGCGCATGAGTTAATATCATTAAATCAATATTTTTATCAAAAAAAGCTAAATTTTTCCCAAGTTCTGCTAAAACTGAATTGTCAGGACCGCCGTCTATTAAAATATT
>JAFGMD010000016.1 GCA_016927685.1 Candidatus Falkowiibacteriota bacterium | reverse complement strand
TGAATGAAAAAATCTCATTTGGGAAATTACTACTAAAATATAATATTTATACTACAAGAAAATTATTATATTTTTTTAAAGTAAGGAAATCTGAACTCATGAAATATTATAATATTGAAACGAAATCCAATTTTTTATACGGACGTAAGTATATTATTAAAACAGAAGGAAATAAAGTTTTAGCAAGGGTAATTGAAATTCTAAAATAATAATTTAATTACTAAAAATATTATTTATGCGAGATGTTCAAAGTGAAAATGATAAAAGAGGTTTAATGATTAATGAAGTAGGTATTAGTGATTTGTACCTGCCCATATTTATTAGTGATAAAAAAAATAAAAAACAGCAAATTGTCGCTAAAATAAAAGCCTCAGTAAAATTACCTAGCAATCAAAGAGGCACTCATATGAGCAGGTTTATTGAAGTAATTAAAAATCATCAAAAATTTAATTTTAATAACAAAAAAATATCAAAATTAATGAAAGAAATTAGAGACAAATTGCACGCAGAATGTGCTAGCCTTCAATTAGATTTTACATATTTTATAAATAAAAAATCTCCAATTTCTAATAAATCATTTTTAATGGATTATCAATGCAAAATTAAAGCGACTATATCTGAAAATAATACAATTAAAAAAGAATTAGAAGTTGAAGTTCCTATTTCATCAGTATGTCCTTGCAGTAAAATTATCAGTAAAGATGGTGCACATAATCAGAGGGGACTTGTTAAAATAAATGTAAATACATCTGCATTTGTATGGATAGAAACTTTAATTAATATAGCTGAAATAAGTGCAAGCGGGGTTCTATATCCGATTTTAAAAAGAGAGGATGAAAAATATGTCACAGAGAAAATGTTCGCTAATCCTAAATTTGTAGAAGATATTGTAAGAGATATTGCGCTTCAACTAAAAAAAGATAAAAAAATTGAAAGTTTCGAAGTTGAATGTACTAATTACGAATCAATTCATAATCACAATGCTTATGCAAAAATTAAAAGCTAAAAAAATGTTTATAACAAAAGTTTTTACTTTTGATGCGGCACATCACTTGCCTAATTATCAGGGGAAATGTAAGAATCTTCATGGTCATACTTATAAACTTGAAGTAACTTTATCAGGTGAATTAGAAAGAACATCGGGTATGTTGATTGATTTTGCAAAGTTAAAAAAAATTGTAAAGGAAGATGTTCTGAAGGAAATGGATCATGCTTATTTAAATGATATTTTGAAAAATCCTACTGCTGAAAATTTAATAAATTTAATTTGGAAGAAGCTGGATTTGAATATTAGTAAGCAAAAAAAAGATATATTTCTATATGAATTAAAATTATGGGAAACACCAACTTCATATGTTATATTAAGGAGTAATTAGAGTATATGAAAATTAATGAAACATTTCTATCAGTTCAGGGGGAAGGAATTTTAACTGGTTTGCCTACATATTTTATTAGGACCAGTGGTTGCAATTTAAGATGTAGTTATTGTGATACTAAGTATGCCTATATGGAAGGAAAAGATATGACTTGTTCAGAAATTTTGAAAATCGTAAGAAAACAACCATTTAAGAGATTATGTTTGACTGGTGGCGAGCCTTTATTACAGGATGATTCCAAAGAATTGATATTAAGATTAATAAAGGAAGGTTATCAGTTGAGTATTGAAACCAATGGTAGTATTAATTTGAATAAATTTCCTAATTCAAAATTAATATTATACTCAGTAGATTACAAGTGCCCAAGTTCTAAAGAAGAAAAAAGCTTTGATCAACATAATTTTAAATTTTTAACAAAGAAAGATCAATTGAAATTTATTATTTGTAATCAAAAAGACTATAATTTTGCAAAAAAAGTAATAAAAGAAAATGAATTATCTTTAAAGACTAATGTAATTATCTCACCAGTCTGGGGAGTTAATTGTAAGTTTATCATAAATAGTATTCTTAAGGATAAATTAGATGTGAGATTAGGACTTCAAATGCATAAAATGATTTTTGGGAACAAAAGAAGTGTGTAAAAATATGAATTACAATTTTACCAAACAATTAGAAATTGAATCAAAAGACAGTGAAAAAACTGCAATATTTTTTAATAATCAAAAAATTTCTTACCAGGATTTAATGGATAATATGCATAAATATTCATGTTTTTTTAAAAAAAAACTATTAGCTAAACAGAAGGTTTTAATAATATTAAAAGATTCACCAGCATTTATTTACTGTATTTTAAGCCTATGCAAGTTGGGTGTAATACCCGTATTAGTTAATTATAATATTAGTTCCGATAATATTAAATATATAATAAATAGTTGTAAGCCGAGTTCTGTAATTAGCACTACCGAATTAATAAAAAAAATAAATCCTAAAAGTTTAAAAGGTGTCAAGATATACAACCTTGATAGAAAAATACCCAAGGAAATTAAACAGCAAAAAATTATCTTTTGTCCTTATCATTTTAATAAAAAAAACGATCCCGCTATCATTCTATGTACATCAGGGACAACTGGGAATCCAAAATTAGTAGTTCACAGTCATAATAGTTATATTTTTTGTGCTAAAAATTTTGCTTTAAAGACTTTAAAAATAAATAAAACGGATAGAATATTTTCGTGTTCTAAAATGTTTTTTGCTTACGGATTTGGCAATAGTTTAGTTTTCCCCTTATATATAGGTGCAAGTGTAATATTGAGCAATCAAAAAAGCACATCAGCTGAAATAAAAAAAATAGTTAACAAATTTCATCCAACAATATTTTTTGCTGTCCCAACAATATATATGAATTTTTTAAATCAGAAACGATTTTTTTTAAATGTAAAAAATATTAGAATGTTCTTGTCAGCTGGTGAACATTTGCCAATTGAAATGATTTTAAGATGGCAAATGCTAACAAATAAAATAATTTTAGACGGGATAGGTGCTACTGAAATGGCTAACACCTTTATTGCCAATACAGCTAAAAATTTTTTAGTTGGAGCTACTGGCAAATTGGTTACTGGTTATAAAAGTAAAATTATAAAAAATAAAAAAAATTGTAATATTAATGAGATAGGAGAATTAGTTATTAGTGGAGAAAGTATGTTTTTAGGTTACTTAGTTAATAATAAACTTATTAAGAATAGATTTAATTGGTTTAAAACAAGTGATTTATTTTTAAAAAACAATAATGGATATTTTTTTTATAAAGGCAGGAAAAATGAATTATTTAAAAAAAATGCTCAATGGATTTCCGCTATTGAGGTTGAAAATTGTCTTATAAGTTTAAAATTTATTATTGAATCTGCTGTAGTACAGAACCCAGACAATAAAGAAATAATAGCATTTATTACAACAAAGAAAATATCAAACAAAACTGAATTGAAAAATAAAATTAAGCAGAAAATAAAAAACGAATTAGGAAAAAATAAAATCCCTGATAAGATATTATTTGTAAAGAAAATACCCAAAACTACTACCGGGAAAAAACAAAAATTTATATTAATAAAAGATTTAACAAAATAGTATTATGATAAAAATTGCCATTATGCCAAATAATTTTAAGGAACACCTTTCAGCTCATGAAATATGTGAGTTGATTTCGCATGGATTAAAAAAAGGATGTAAAAAGAATTTAAAAATAACACAAATTCCTTTTGCAGATGGAGGTTTAGGTACGGCAGAAATAATTGCACAAAATATCATGGCAAAAAAATATAATATTTTCACTTGTGATCCTTTAATGAGAAAAATTAAAACGCATTATTATTATAATAGTCAGAAAAACATAGGTGTTTTTGATATGGCTGCAACTGCCGGTATACATCTTCTTAAAGAAAAGGAAAAAAATCCTCAAAAAACTTCAACATATGGGGTGGGTGAAATTATTAATGAATTAATTTCTAAAGGTGCTAAGAAGATAATTATAGGATTAGGTGATAGCGCAACAAATGATGGCGGTATTGGAATGGCTGAAGCTTTGGGATATAAATTTTTTGATAGATATGGAAATGTATTACCAAAAGGTAGATTTGACCATCGCAAAATAAAAAAAATTATTAAACCTAAATTGGAACCAGTGCGTGTGATAGGTTTGTGTGACGGCACTGTGCCATTAGTCGGTCATAATGGGATATCAATGGTTGCTACAGAACAAAAAGGTGGTACTGGAAAAATGAGTTATATCTTAGAAAAAGAAATGATATATCTAAATAAAATTTATAAAAATATATTTAATTATGATTTTCGGAATAAAAAGATGTTTGGGTGTGCAGGTGGATTAGCCGCGGGATTAAAAGCTATTTTTAATGCTAAAATGTTATTTGGAGCTGAATTCATAATTAATGAATATGGTTTTTTCAAAATAATAAGTAAACAAGATATGATAATTGTTGGTGAGGGTCAATTAGATCTAAAAACTGTAAAAGGAAAATCTCCATATTTTATTTCAAAATTAGCCAAGAAATATAACATACCAAGTGTATTTTTTTCGGGTCAACTTGGTCCAGGTTTTGAAAAAATTTATTCTTATGGTGTTATTTTAATCTTAACTACTGATCCTTTACTTTTACCTTTTCATAAAGTAAAAAAGGGGGGATTAGGCAGGAAATATATAATACAAAAAGCAATTGAATTAGGTCGGATTCTTAATATATAAAATATGAAAGATTTATTATTTATAATTCCTAATTTGAACGAAAATAATTCCGTAATAAAAAAAAATCTGTTACGGTATTTAGCATTTGTAAAAAATAATAAATTAACTAGCCATATAATTATATCGGATGGAGGGTCATCGCAAAAAAAAATATTAAGTTTAAAAAAAATAGTAAATGAAATTAATTTAAAAACTGATTTAATAAAAATTTATCTTTGTCTGCCAGCGATGAGACCAAATAAAAATTTAGGGATTCTAAATATTATTGAAAAATTTAAAGCTAAATATGTTGTAATTATTGATGCTGATTGGGTAAATATTAATAATAGTACTTTAAATAAACTAATTTTACCATTATTGAAAAATAAAGCAAAAATAGTCTTACCTAATATAATTAAGAAAAAAAGCGCAAGAATTAATAGATTAATTATTAGCCCCTTACTTAGATTATTATTCCCAGAAATAAGCAGGAAGATTATTTTCCCTTTATCAGGCATGATAAGTATAGATTATGATATTTTAAAAAAGATAGCTGGAGCAGAAGATTATTTTTGGGATTGGGGTGGTGAAGCACAGATAATTATTAGGGGGTATAATTATTCAAACGGCAAGGTAAAAACCTTTAATGTAACTAAAATTGAGTCAAAAAAAAGAAAATTATCTAGCAAGATGAAAGATGCTTTTCAGATTACAAGAAGCATACTTTATGAAGCTTTTGTTTTCAATAGATTAGATCAGGAATACCTATTAGATAATTTCATTAAACTATGGCAGAGTAATAGCTTATTAAGAAAATTATTTATCAATTGGCAGGAAAAAAATAAAATTTTTTTGTTTAAGGATAAACATAGTATTATAAAATTTTATTCTGATAATTTATTAAATTTTAAGCAAGAAAATACTTATTACTATAAAACATTAAATCAAATATACAAAAAAACTAAAATTTACGAATTACTTGTTTTAGCTAATATTTCCATTACGACAATTTCTAAGATTTTATTTAATAAAAAAATTAATTGCCAAATAGTAGAAGTCGGACCTAAAAAAATTAATAATTTAAAATTAATTGACATATCAATATTATCTGATTTTACATTTTTAATATATATTTCTTCCTGGTTAAATCAAATTAATATGACTAAAATAAATTTTAATTTTTTTATTAATATTTTATCAATTAACGAAACAGATTATATTGAATATCAAAGATTACAAAAATTCAGAAAAAATGGGTTGAGTTCAGTTGATATTAATAGTTTGCAATTACCAAAACTAAGGCAAGTATTAAGAATTTATAATAGTAATACAGATATAATAAATAAAAATAAATATATAAAACACATTATATGGAAAGGTTAGGCCAAATAAACAACAAAATAATTACTGGTGATTTTATTAAAATTAATGATCAATATTTTTCAGATTTAAAAATTGATAGTCTTGTCAAAATTGCGCTTTTAACTACAATTAGTGGATATTTAAAGAAAAATAAAATCATTATCAATACAAAGTTTAAATTACCAAATAAAAAATCATTAGAACAATTTTTAAGTTTTTTATTAAATGATAGAAATTTTTGTCCTATTAATTATAATTTAAAAATTAAAGAAAAATTAAAAAAGGATGAAAGTAGTATTAATATTCAACATAATTTTCAGAGTATAATATTATTTAGTGGAGGATTTGATAGTTCATCAGCATTATTGTACTCTCTTAAAAAGGGTTGGAAACCATTATTGTTATGGATAGGGTTTGGCCAAAAAAACGAAAAGCAAGAAGAAAAAATTGTTAAGAAATTAGCTAAGCGATTTCAACAAAAATTATTAATAATTAAATTAGATTTAAAAGAATTAGTAGATAAAGGATGGAAAGAATGGGATTACATTGTCCCAGCAAGAAATTTTGTCTTTGCTGCGTTTGCAGCTGCAATTTTATCCCATTCAAAATTTAACAAGACTAACATTATTATCGGCGTACATGAAGAAGAATTTAACCACCCCAATCCTGGACCAGATAAAAGTCCCCATTTTTTTGCATATTGTACAAAACTGTTTTCCAAATATTATAAAAAACAAATTAGATTAATTACTCCTTTTAAAAATATCAGCAAAACTGATCTTGTGGCATATTGGCAAAATACTTGGGAAAAAAAGTATAAACTAGATCCGCATGAAACAATATCATGTTACTATGGTAATAATTGCGGAAAGTGTAATGCCTGTTTTAAAAGAAGTATTTCATTTATGGCTGCAAATATTGGTTTAGATAAAAATATTAAAATAAATCCCTTTAGTAATAATGCAGAGCATGTTAGAGAGTATTTGAAAAGATGTTTTTCAAAATCCAAGAAAAGTAAATTTAATAATAAAAGAGCAATCGAGACATTATTAGCATATAAAAATGCTTATAAACTATTACCAACGGACTCTAAAAATATAATGGACAATTTATCAAAATCCTGGCAATCAAAAATTATCAGAAAAGAAAAAGAATTAAAAAATTTCAGAAAATTATGCTAGAAATAAAAAATGAAAAATATGAAATTATTTTATTTCAAGTATTCTCTCGAAAAAAGAATATTTATTATTTCCCTGGGTTAGGTGTGGCCTATCTAGCTGGATATTTGAAAAATCACGGTTATAAAGTAGGTATTTTAAATTCAATTAAAAAATATCAAGCATGTCAAGATTTTAATAGTGAAATTTATAAAGAAATAAAAAAAATAATCCTAAAATTATTGGTATAAGTTCTACAGCTTATTCATTAAAAGAATTGATTAATGTATGTGAATTTATAAAAAGGCATTTTAAAAATATTTTGATTGTTGTGGGAGGGTATGGCCCAAGCTTGTATCCTGAAATAATAACTAATAATTGTATTGACATATTAATAAAAGGTGAAGGTGAAGTGCCTTTCAAGATTATATGTGATAATTATTTTAAAAAAAATATTAAAAATTTTGATAATATCCCAGGTGTTATTACTAGTAAAAACAATCAAAAAAAAGATTTTTATTTCGTGAGCGATCTTGATTATCTGCCATATCCGGTCAGAAAATATATAGATGGTAATAATTTTGCTGCGAATGTAATTTTAACTAGCAGAGGGTGTGTTTATAAATGTAAATTTTGTGCTGTAAATAAATTTTATAAATCTTGTATTCCACCGTGGCGAACAAGAAATATTAATGAAGTAGTTAAAGAGTTGATGTTTTTAAAAAAGCGACGTCCTAATATTAAGTATTTTGAAATATTTGATGATGAATTTATGATTAATGGATCAAGAGTAAAAGATTTTTTTACGAAAGTTTCTAAAATTAATTCATTAAAAAACATGAGATATAGTTTTGCCGCAAGGGCAAATGATATTGTAAATAATAAAGAAATATTATCTGAATATAAATACTTAATCAACGAAGTTTTTTGTGGTATAGAATCATTCAATAGTGATTTTTTAGAAAATTTAGGAAAATTATATAATGGCAAACAAATGGTAGAATATAATATTAAGGCTATCAATATATTAGAAAAAAATAAAATAAATTTTAAATGTGGGTTTATAAATCCAGCTAGACCCAAAACAGCAGAATATTTAGAGGAGCATTTACCTATTAAAATTAGAGACAGATTCATAAATTGGCAAAATTTAATTATTAATCTAGGTAAATTTACCAATCACGAAATACCTTATAATGCTATTGAAGGAGATTTTGCGGAAAATAAAAATAATATTTATTTAAGATTTGAAAAAGTTATGAAATATTATGAGAAAAATATATTTGCTGTAATATCAGATTTACATAAACAAGGAAACAACCTTTCTGTCTATTTTGAGAATTTTTTTATATATACAATGAAATATGTTAAAACAGCTGATGACAAATATTATAAACTAGCAACGAATTCATTTAATAAATTACTAAAATGAATAAAGAAATAAATATAAAATTCAATAATAATAGAAAACTCACTATTAATAAGTACACTTTTAAAAGTGTAGATGGTTTAGCAATTCCAGCTTATTTTATATATCCCAAAAAGAATATTAAACAAAAAATACCATGCGTAGTTACTTGTTCAGCTGGTATTCATGGAAGTTTTTATTTTAAAGAGTCAAAGAATTTTGATGATTTTCATTTAAATTGGTGTTGGCATTTAATTAAGAATAATATCGCAGTTTTATATATAGATAAAAGAGGAAGTTATGGATATGGAACAAAATTTCAAAATTATAATGAAGTTGCTGGTAAGGAAGTAGATGATATTGCATATGGAGTTAGAATATTAAATGATTTTAATTTTATTGATAAAACCAGAATTTATGGTCTCGGTATATCAAGGACATGCAATTCCTTTGTTTTAGCTGAATTGAAATATAATTTGTTTAATGCTCTTTTTCTTATTTCAGGATTTTATAATATTAAAGAACAATTTAAGACAACGAAGCAAAAACATTTAAAAGAATTATTGGGAAAATATAATACAAATAATTTTCCTTATAATAAAAGATCTTCTATTCTTTTTGTGAATAAACTAAAATCAGACTTCCCCATATTATTACTTCATGGCAAGAATGATCAAACTGTTTTTTTTAATCAAAGTTTAGATTTTTATACAAAATTGATTAAGTCAAGTCATAATCATGTGAAATTTATTAAATATAATAACCTACCTCATACACGTGAAGCTAGTAGTACAGCATCTAGTAGTGGAAGGAGAATTTTAAAGATATTATTATCGTTTATTAAGAGTCATTGACAATATGATAAATTTTTGTTAATTTATATAAAAAAGGAGAAAAATTATGATAAAACAAGTAATTTTCATAGGAGGGGTAAATAGTTGCGGTAAAACTGTTATTACCGAAACTTTACAGCGAAATAAAGGATATTTGATTGGCAAGCAAAAAAGAGCTTTAATTGAAGTCGGAGAGAAAAAAGGATATAATTGGGAGGAAATTCCTCAGCATTATGAGGAATTAATAGAACAAGCAGCTGAATTATTAGCTGATCGTTTTCAGGAAAGCGATCAGGAAATAATGCTGATTGACTGTCACTATGCATTTAAAATGAAAAAGGCATTGGCAATGAACTTGGAGAAAAAAGACATTAATGAGGATGAACCTTTTATTCAAGCTATTGATAATCGCTTAATAAAAATTTTCCAAAGAAAATTTAGGATCAGGTTTATTTTCCTAGAAGCAAAACCTGAACTAGTTCTGCAACGTATCAAAGAAAGGCAAAAAAATATCGGTGATCAGGTTGCTACTTTGGAAAGTATATCTGACTCTCAAGATGCGGAACTGAAATTCTGGAAAGAAATTACCAAGAATTTCTCCATTGAAGAACAAGATAAAACCATCATTAAAAATGATGAGAAAATTGAAAAAGCCATTACAGATGTTTTAAGTTTTATTGAAAAATAGAACTTAAGCAGAAAAGACTGCATATGTATGCAGTCTTTTTATATTATTATTAAGGATTATATAGTCGGGATTGAGGGGAATTTGCATTAAATCAGACCTCAAAAAAGCCCTAAGGTTTCCTAATCATGGTGGTTCTGAACCACAGTAGCCAGCCACAAGACTTTTTTATCGAGCGACCCGAGTGGTCTAAAAAATGGCACTATTCGTGCTATTTTTTATTTTATGGTAAACTCTAAATGATTTATTAAATAAATGGAAAAACAAGACAATTACCAAACAATTAAAGATATAGTTAGGGACATTTGGGGTTTAAAACTCCACGTTCGCAAATTGATGTACCATAGGAATTTTGCCCTTTATACTGGGTACTTATTTTTCTTTTTTTCTTATTTCATAATACCTGTTCTCATTTTTATTTTATTAGTATCTGGCATCTCTCGTATAGCTTTAGGGTTTAATGTTCTGAGCTACATTGTGGATCTTTTTGATTATAAAATTTGGAGGTATATTTTAGGGTCGATTTTCTTGGTGTATGTTTTAATTTATTATATTTTTATAATTAGATATCCCCGATGTCCCAAAAATAAGATAGGTATTGGGGTAGCATTTACCTACGATTTAGTGGGAGTCAAAAAGCTAAAAGCAGCACTTTATTATAGAGATCAAATAGTAAGGGAGCTTGAGAAAGTACTTGATCAAGAAAAATTTGGTCACCTTTTTAAGATTATAAAAATTAATGATTATCACGCTAATCGTTTTTATAAGAAATTTACTAATAGGTTTTTGGCTCATAAATATACCCGAAAAACTAATATCATTTTCACAATTTATGGGTATGTTAAAAATGAAAAGTATGACGCAAAAAATCAATATAAATATGAACTTGAATATTTAGTCGGGCACAAGACCGTACCGATCAATATTAGCCAGCTAATGTCTAGGAAATTTTCTAAGCATTTGCATAGTCAGAAATGGGAATTTGAGGAAAATAATTCGGGCAAGATGTTAGAAGGCGTAGCAAATAATATTCGGGAAAATGCTTATTTTGCTATTGGAATAAGCTCGTTCTATTCTCAAAACCCAATTTTAGCAATTACTTTTCTTGATAAGCTACTTGGGAATTCTGTTTTAAGACCAGATTTAGAATTATATGCAAAAAACCACCTTGCATTTAGTCATCTTTCTATTGCTCAAGTTTTTACTAATAATAAAATTGGACAAGATTGGTTAAATATCGCCTTTAATGAGACAGAAAAAGCTGTTAAATTTAAGCCAAATTATTATGATGCTTATATACTTTTAAGCGTCTTACATTATAAAAATAAAAAAATAGACGAGGCACTTAATGCTTTAAAAGAAGCTCAGCGATATCAGTGTAATGCAGTTTGGAGATTCAATGAAGCATTTTTGCACTTTTACCTCACTGATCAAAAAAATCTTGAGGAAGGCTTGCGTATATATAAGAATATCAAAAATAAACACATAGGAACTATTGATAAAGCTATATTTCATAAGCAAATAATCCCTTCTCTTTTGGAGGCCATAACAGACGAGCAGAAGAATCAATTTTATTTCTCGTTAATCTTCGTTTATGCCAAGGTATTAGGTGATAAGGGAAAGGCTATTGAATATTATAATTTATTTCTAGATAAAGGAAAAAACAATACCGACATGAAGATCCTTTTAGATGCAGCCGAAAAACTTATTACAAATTAGAAAATATTAAGTAATATAAAAGCACGACTCCAATCGTGCTTTTATATTTATTCTAAACTCACCACCTTATTATTCAGCACCACTTTACTTCTCAAGCACATTAATAATTCTCTTTGCTCAATTTTTGTACCATCAGTCAGTATGTACTTGGCATAATCCTTAAGATCAAGCTTCTTGGTCTTTTTATTATCCTCTTTTAGTCCAAGTATAGATCTTTGGAATTTGCTAAACCTTTCCATCTCGATTTCAAATTTATGTTTTAAGGTAATTTTATCAAAGTCTATGTTATCCATCAGCTTAACCAGCTGTTTTATTAAATCTTCCTCTCTGATATACCCGGACTTACAGTCTTTGTCTTTGCCTCGGGTGCAACCATAGTAAATGTAATGATGGACATTGCCGTTTTTTTGCTTTTTGAATTTTTCTTGGGCAGTAATGCCCGATCCGCATAAACCGCACTGCATGACTTTTGTGAAGGAGAATTCTTTGCCGTATTGTTTAACAATATTATCTCTGGTTAATTGCTCTTGCACCTTATCAAATAACTCTTTGGAAATAAGCGGAGAATGTTTACCAGTGTACCAATTACCGCTGTTACTCGGATATTCAAAGACTCCATAATAAAATGGCGTGACTAATATCCTGTAAACGTTGCTAAGGGCTAAAGGTTTATTGTTTATAGTTTTAAAATTTATCTCAGTCAGCCATTTATAAATTTTGCGTCCGCTCAATTTTTCATTGCCGACCAGTTCAAACATTTTCTTGATTATCGATCCACGCTCGGGATCAACTAAGATCTGGCATTTTTTGTCAGTCCTTTTTTCATTAAGATAACCAGTCGGTGCAGTATGTGGCCATAATCCCATTTCTACTCGAGTCCTTAATCCTCTTTTAACATTCATACCTCGATTATCATTTTCCAACTTAGCCTGACTTCCTAAAATCATTAAGAGAAATTTTTCATTGGGCGAATCAGTAAATTTTTGGCTAAATGTTTTGATCTCAATTAGCTGTTTATGATCCATTAAATCTACCAATTCGCCCAGATCGCCTGCATTACGGCTTAACCTGTCAGGCGCCCAAGTTAAGATGCCGTTGAACTTGCCCAGTCTAATGTCTTCAAGCAGGCTCTTGAAAACAGGTCTCTCACCCGAAGCTTTGGCTGAATGGCTTTCACGCCTGACATCAATTATCTCCAAATTATCCCTTTCCGCAATCTTAAGCATCTCTTTGATCTGCGAATCAATGGAAAGGGCTTGCCGTTCCTCGGCTTCGGTTGATTTACGGGCATAGAGGCAGTAGCTTATCTTTGGCCTCAAAACCGCCTGATTGTTGCTTAAAGCCCCTGAATTGCCCTGAAGTTGCGTTAATCCTTGTCCCATAGTCTTTTAGGTTAATAGTTATTACCTAAGACAAGGAATGACGCAACCCTTTCAGGGAGTCCAGGCTGGCTGTAGATAACTTTAAAGGCTCTAAAACCTAACATTCATCTGATCCCTGGTAAATCCTCGGCAACGATTAAAAGTGCGTTCTATTGTTTTATGAACAACTATGGCAAAAGCATCGGCCAGATCATCATGCTTTTCTATGCCAAAATTGACTAATTGCTGAATTAACAACTCAGCACCTTTACGCGGAAATAAAATTCTTCCCTCCTGAACTAGATGGCTTATGACAGCCAATCTTGAATATTTGTCCTGGCCATGGACTTTATATTCTTCTATGTTTAAATATTCCGATTTTAATTGCTGGATAATAGAAGCTTGATAACCGACATCCTCAATAAAAAATTTACACGAGCAATAGGAATTATAAGTACGATGCATAATTCTAATTTGATTTAATGTTTGGGGGAACGTGATTCTGTCGTTGACAGGATTTGCCAGAATGTAAATTTTGCTTGTTTCTCTATGGCCATAAACATAGGCTGAAACCATAGCAGTACAATCAGCTGTTTGTTTTACTGAAATAGCCAGATCAACTCCAATATTTATGGCAACGGGATATTCAAGCGGCAAGGCATCATAATACTGAATCCATTCTCGTTGAATAACTCTATCTTCATTTGCAATAATCCTTAGCAGATATTCTCTTTGAAAAGCAGTATCACTGCCGATTTTTCTTTTTTCGGTTTCAATTGCTTGCATGTCAGGGTATTTGCCAGGCCAAGCAATTTTATCATTTTCATCCAGTAAAGGAATTTGTTTGAACACGGCATTGAATTCATTATTCTCAACTTTTTGCTTTAAGCGCATTAATAAGCTGTCCTCGTGCAAAAGATTACCAACGAAAATAATTTTAGTATTATTATCGCCTGCAGGAATAACTTCGCCAGTGATCCAGTCAAATATTTTGTCCCTGCTTTCTTTTGTACGTACGGTATTAATGTCCTCTATATCATCGCAAATAATCAAATCGGGGCGGTGCTCAGCGTGTCTCATTCCTCGGATTGTCTGTTCCATGGAAACGGCAGAAATGCGAGCATTATACCAGGGCAAAACTAAAGAATATGAGCCCCATTCATTTTCCTCCTCTTTAAAAGGACCCAAGTCTCGTTTTAGCAACTCATTGGATAATAGTTCACATCTGATATTATAAAGATGCTGGCGAGCTTGCCGTTGGGTTTGCCCGACTATTATAACGAACTTGTTGTGCATGTCTCCTAGAATCGCCCATAAGGGATATGAAAGCGTTACAATAGTTGATTTAGAAGATCCGCGAAAAGCCAGGATGACTGCAGTTTTGATATTTTTATTTTCAGTCAGAGCAAAAATTTCTTTATGAAAAGGGGCTGATTCGTATTTAATATAATGACTAAAATAAATACCAAAAAAATATTGGTGGTTGGCTTTAGCAATTGCCATGCGTAAATTACTATCGTTAGTAATTCTGTTGATCAATTGATCATTATTGGGTATGCTTGGCATATATTTAAACATTATTATCAGGATGTGAGACATTTTCGATCAAAACCGATTTTTTTAATGCCTCTTTTATCAATGCCTTTTGCTCTTTTGATAAAGCTTCAGATTCGGATCTGATTCTGCCTTTAATTTCAATCTTTGTGCCGTAATTTTTGCTATTATATTTCAGCCAGAAAATTATGGCAGTCAGATTGCCTTCCTTAATAGCCTGTAAAAGCTGGCTTTCAGCCATGTCATTGATAAATAGTCGGCCGGAAGTAAGAGCTTCTTCAGAAAGCTTGGCAAACTCCTTATTACTTTTTTTCCAGCGGTAAAAAGTCGCCCGACCTATGCCGATTTTCTTACAAGCCACCTCAATGATTGGCATTTGTTTAAACTGCTCAATTAAAGCAATTTTAGTCTTATCGGTAATCATATTGGTTAGGTTAGTTTTTTAGCTTTCAAGCCGGTCAGCTTTTCCCAGCGGTGTTTAATGACTTCAGCATAGACTGGTGATTTTTCCATCAGGTAACAGCGACGTTTCATTTTTTCTGAAGCTATCAAAGTTGACCCACTGCCACCGAAAGGTTCAATAATTAAATCATCTCGCTTGGTCAGCACTTTAATATACGGGATTAAAATCTCTATCGGCTTAGTGCCAAAGATAATTCCTTGACCTGAGTTTTTCTCATCGGCTGATTTATATTCAATAAAATCCGTAGGACAATATTTATTGCCTTTTTTGTACGATTCCCATTTCGCATGTCCGCTGATGCCATATAAGGCTGTTTGATACTCATTTTCTAGAAGTTCGCCCTCATCATTAAGTTCTAATCCTTTGTGATCTTTTGAAGTACCGACCATGGCTATATCATATTTGTTAAAGAATTTATTCTTGGCCGCAAATCCCTGGCACCTATTAGGTAAATGCCATACTATCATATTTTTTAATTTCCAGTATTTTTCCATTTCGTTCCAGATGATCCTGATGTTTTTCCAATTCTCGTAAACAATAATGCTAAAATCATCTTTTTGAACTTTGTTAATATTAGCCATCCATTTTTCCGTAAAATCATCTGGCAAACTTTCGGTTTCCAAATAACGGCGATCTCTTTTATAGCCAAAGCCAGTTGTGGCTTGGCCTTTTTTCTTTTTGCCCGCTAAATAATTTAAGATATATGGAGGATCGGTCAGGCACATATCAGCTTTGACACCATCCATCAATTTAAGCATGTCAGCTTCAATGGTTGAATCTCCGCACATTAAATGGTGCCCACCCAGCTGATAGACATCGCCTTTTTTAATGTTAATTTTATTAATGTCCAGTTTTTTTAATTCCTTGTCTAAATCAAAGACTTCGGGATTGTCTTCGATCTGAAAAATATTATCTAGCTCATCAGAAGTAAAGCCTATACTTTCCAGCAACTTGGGATCAAAATCCGCCAGAAGTTTAATATCCCATTCGCCCTGATTTTTATTAAGCCTAATTAAAAGTTCATTTTCCTTTTCTTTATCCAAGTCAACAAAAACAACAGGCACTTTTTTGTGTCCAAGTTCTTTAGCAATGATTAAACGCTGGTGACCGCCGATAAGAAAATTTTCACGACCTTTATGCTGATTTAGAATCAGCGGATCGACAAATCCGAATTTTTGAATGTTTTCCTTTAAGTCTTCTTTTTGTTTGGGCGTCATTTTGCGCGGATTTGATTCATTAGGCTTAACAAGTTCAATTGAGACATACTCAATTTTTAAATCAGCCTTTTGTTTGTGTTCTTTGTTCATACTTTTAAATTTAATAATTAATGTTATTTAAATAAAAAACAGCTCGTTATGCCAATAAAATCAAAATCGTGGGAGTGAATTTACTTCTCACAGTTTTGTTTTTATCAGCTAATATAGCTGTTCAGGAGGATGGGGTCTTAGCCCACCCAAAATTATTAAGTTGTATCTAATTTTATTTTAACACCCACAAATAGGACGTCAATAGCATTTTTATAAAAATTTCTTTTATGTTTGGACAAGTTTCAAAATGCGATTTGCAAGTTTTTAGCCGATATTAATCTGACATTAGCCCAGATAACTTCTTATTCTTATTATTGGAAATTATTGCAAATCATATAATTAAATTATAAAAACAGCCTGTTGATAACTTTGCTTCGCAAGGTCTTGGATTTAAGCTAGAATGGACGAAACCAGAAGTTTGAGGTATAATTGTATTAGAAAAACTTAATATTAGACCTAAACCCAATAGCAATATTGGGCATGGTTACCAAATCGTAGGACACATTAACCCCGTCATTCAGGGCGTGTCCTACGTTATGCAGGGAAACTTGCATATGAGCCGAAAGGTTCACCTGGTGGCGGGCTTTGTGTTTAATTAAAACTTTTATGTCTATTATAATTTCTCAAAACGGTAAAAATGCCAAGCGGATTGATCCCGCCAGTTTTGGCAAGGAAAACTATTTGCAACAGTATATTTATGAAAATCCCGAAAGCATTCCCTTATATGAAATTAAGGAAGATATCCGCTTGTTAATTTTGAAGCGTGAATTCCCGACTAGCAGTGGCCCTATTGATGCTTTGGGCATAGATAAAGATGGTGAGATCTATTTGGTTGAAACCAAGCTTTACAAAAATCCTGACAAGCGATTGGTTGTAGCCCAAGTTTTGGATTATGGGGCTTCGCTTTGGAGCACCAGTTTGGATTTTAACGAGTTTATATCCATAATTGAAGACGGTGTTAGCAAAAACTTTAAAACTAATTTAAATGCCAAATTAAAACAATTCTTTAATTTAGATGATGACGGTATTAATCAATTGCTTGATTCAGTTCAAAAGAATCTCAATGAAGGCAAATTAAAGTTTGTGGTTTTAATGGATAAGCTCCATGATCGGCTTAAAGACTTGATTTTGTATATCAATGAAAACAGCAAATTTGATATTTTTGCGGTAGAACTGGAATATTACAAACACGATAATTTTGAAATTCTAATTCCCAAATTATTCGGAGCTGAAGTTAAAAAGGATATTGGCGTAGCCAGTAAATCTGGCCAGAGAAAAAAGTGGGATGAATCATCCTTTTTTGATGACCTCAAAAATAACGTTAGCCCAAAACAAGTTGAGGCTATAAAAAAGTTATATCAATTCTCTAAAGATAATGCTGATGATATTCGTTGGGGTACGGGCGTAACCAGCGGATCATTTAATCCCATATTTAATAAAATCAGCAACAAGTCAGTTTACACCGTTAAAACAAATGGCCATCTAATTCTAAACTTTCACTGGCTAAATGATCTAGCCCAGACCGCCAGTTATCGGGATAAACTTAAAAAAGGCATAGAATCCAGCACCGACTTAAAAATCGCCAATGATTATCAGGACAAATTTTTTGAATATGATGTAGAGACCTGGAGTAAAGACATTGATAACATTATAAAGGTGATAAAATCTATCCTCAAATAACAAAGCCAATCTCTCCCAAAGAAACGCCGGGTTTTATCGCAAAATTTGGCGTTTTTTTCGTTTGACTCAGAGGATTTTTAGGCGTAAAATGAGAATAAATAACTTTAATTTTAACTTTTGAAATATGGACAAAAAACGCCTACTTTTAAACAAAACCGATATTGAGCTTGATAAAGATAAATTAAAGAAAGAACTCCAAAAACTGGTAGCTGATTTTAAGGCTGATGACGGCTGGGGAAAGTCAGAAGATGGTATCCAAACTCATTTTATAGTTAAAATGTTAGAATTGTTGGGCTGGGTTGGCAGTAAAAACGTTAAGATCAATGAAACTCAGGACGTTAAAACTGGTAAAAAACCGGACATTATATTAAAAGTGCCTGGCTCAAAGCTTTTAGTTATTGAATCTAAAGAAGCAAAAAATAGAAATTTTCTGGATGGCAAATATTTCAACAAGACTTTCGTTGAACAATTGCTGGGCTATTTAAAAGCAGAAGGTTTGGTTTGGGGTGTTTTAACTAATTTTGTAGAATGGCGGTTATATAACGAAACTCAAAAATGCCTATATAAAGAAAAGAAATATGCTTTCCATGATTTATTATGGCCTGATACCAATAAAAACAGTTATATTGATTTATTGTCAGATGAAGGTTTAGATTTTTTATATAGGATTTCCAGGCAAAGCTTAGTCGCCAAAAATGGTAAGATTGATTCTGATCCGATTTATTATCCTAAACAACTTGATTTGGAGCAGGAAAAAATTAAAAAGGAATTTTTTAGCAAGATTAAGAATTGGAGAGCAAAATTAAAAAATTGGATTTCTAGAAATTATGCCAGCCAATATAATGCTGACGAGATTGACTTAATGGCTCAGAAAATACTTGATCGACTGATCTTTATGGATATTTGTCATGATAAAGGTGTGATCAATGAAAACCATGTTCAATCTGTATTAAGCGCCACCAAAAGAACCAAATACGATGAGCTAAAAGAAAAGTTTAGGCTGATGGATGAAAAATTCAATACCGAGCTTTTTGCCGAGAATGAAATTGATAAAATCAAGATCAATGACGAGGTAATGATTGAGATTATTAAAGAATTAAATGATATTGATTTTGCCAAGTTAAGTGTTCATATAATTGGCGAGGTTTATGAGAATTATTTAGGAGAATTGGCCAAGTCTAGAACTACTGATGAAAAAAAGATTAGCGATAAGCAAAAACAAAAAAAGAAAGCTCAGGGCATCTATTATACTCCCGATTATATTGTTGATTATATTGTTAAAAATACTATTGGGAAGCTTTTGGAAAACGCTGAGACTATCTCTGAGATTGAGAAAATTAGAGTTCTTGACCCTGCTTGTGGTTCTGGATCATTTTTGATTCGGGCTTTTGATGAATTCTTAAATACATATCGTCGGATAATGAAAGTACCTGAAGGACAGGTTATGTGGGACGAGTTTATTATTAGAAAGAAAATATTGCAGAATAACATTTTTGGCGTTGATTTAGATGCTAAGGCTGTGGAAATTACAAAGCTTAATCTTATGATCAAAGCTTTAGATAGAATTAAACCACAGGATTTAAAAGGCAACCACTTACTACCCAATTTAAACTTGAATATCCGCTGTGGTAATTCTCTGATTGGCGGTGAGAAATTACAAGGTAAGGAACAGAGCTTAAATCTTTTTGATAATTATAAGACTGAAGTTAATAAATTGACTGAATTAAAAATTAGTTTTCATAAAGAATCAGATGACCAAAAGAAAAAAGGCCTGTTGATTGAAATCGGCATATTGGAAATGGTAATCAATAAAAATATTAATAAAAGTCTAGAAAAATACTTTAATAATTTGAACAAAATTGCACCTTTCAATTACTCCGTTGCATTTTGTGAGATATTCAAGGATGGCGGGTTTGACGCAATAATCGGTAATCCTCCTTATGGTGCTGAATTAGATGATTCTGAAAAAGAATTTTATACTAATAATTTTGAAGTTGGTTCCACAGATACTGCTATTTTGTTTATTAAGCATTCATTTGATATTTTAAAACCTGAAAGTAAATTTGGCTTTATTGTCCCAAAGGCTTTTTGTTTCGCTTCAAATTATGAAAAAATCAGGGAGTATGTGTGGAATAATTTGGAACAGATCGTGGACTGCAATAAAGTGTGGAAAGAAGTTAAGCTTGAACAGCTTATATTTATAATTAACAAAGAAAAGAAATCCAAGAAATACTTATCTGCCAATTTTAAGAATAAACAATTGAATATCCTTGGCGAGATTGATAAAGCTGATGCGAAAGAATTTGGTTTCTTTTTAAATAGCGTTTCACCAGACGAAGTTGAAATTGCCAAAAAGATAAAATCAAACTCGTTAATGCTTAATGATATTGCCACTAATCAGCGAGGGGCAATTCTGCAAAAGTATATCTCTGACAAAGGTGAGCTAAATGTGATAGGCGGAGCACAAGTGCAGAAATATGGTATTGATGGTATAAAAGGTAAAATTGATAAAAACAAAATAGACTCTGACCAAGCTTATCTCAAAGAAAATTCTATTTTGGTACAAAGAATTGTGGCACATATAGAAAATCCCATTGATCACGTCATGATCACAGCAGGAATACCTGATAAAGCGGATTATATTTTAGTAGACACTATAAATCAAATAACCTTGCATAAGGAATACTCGCCATATTTTATTTGGTGTTTGCTAAATTCAGAAGTAGTCAATTGGTATGCATATAGATTCATTTTTGGTAAGGCAATCAGGACAATGCAATTTGATAATCCCACAACTGCCCGATTACCAATTCCTAAAGCCACAAAACAAGAGCAGGAATTACTGATTCAAAAGGCAAAGGAAATTTTAAAATTGGCAAAACAAAATTCTGATAAGGACAGAATAAATGCAGTGAATTATGAGATTGATAAGTTGGTGTATGAGTTGTATGGGGTAAAAGAAGATGATATAAAAATAATTGAACATTAAGAAGTATGAGTAAATTCAATAAACAAAATCGGCTAGATGAAAAAGCTATTTCAATTATAAGCGATTTTTTTATGAATAAGCATGGGGATCTGTTTGACCTACAATTCCATGGAATCAAGGACAATACTCCTGATACAGATGGATTTTTACGATTACGTGAGAAAAATGAAAACAAGGTAATGGCTGGTGATTATTTAAATCAAGTTGTTTTTTTTCAATTAAAGGGACAGGAAAAAGCTATTGAAAATAATACATACGTCTGTAAGCGTCAGATAGTTGAATTTTGCAAGGAGATAAATCTCCCCACGATATTATTTGTTGTTTCAAATATTTTTACTGGGGTTGATAATCAAAAAGAAATTCAAATATATTGGTACCATTTTAGCAGGGTTAATATTGAAGTTTTGAACGAAATAAATAAATCCAATAATAAAAACATGATTTTACATGGGCTTGAACCATTGAAGGTTGGGAATAGAGATTATGTGGATATATTTTATACATTCATTAAAAAACTTGCCAAAAAAGACGATTTTTTGGATCTTCCCAAAGAACTTTTGGATTTAGCAGTTAATTATAAGAATAAAACACTAATAGTTGCTAGTATTCTATATTTAATTGGTAAAGTAGATAAAAGTGATAGAATCAAAGTGGCTAAATTATTAGGATTTACTCTTAAAGATTTAAATGATATTATAATAAGCCTTTCCCGACAAAAATTGGTTTATAAAAATAAAGACTCCGTAATTTTTAAACAGGTACAAGATGAATTCAAAAGAGACGTGGGACTCCTACTTTTATATGAAGCAGTAAGTAAGATAGATTTAGATCAATTGATAAAAGTATTTCCAGAACACAATCGAAAGCTCCACATTTACGGAAACTTGAGCAAGGCTGGACACCACCCGGTGGTTGCTAAATATTTCAAAAAAGAAGTATCTAGTTTTTAATCAATATGAACAAGACTAATGACATAATTTTTGAAAAACTTGAACTGCTGGAGCAGTTTATTCATCTTGTCCCGAATGAAGGTATCGGCGTTATCGATTCTGTGATAAGAACTAAGAAACCACTAAAACCAAAGACGATGCGGATAAGAGGCTTCGGTAATCTGCAAGGAAAGTCTCATGATGATTTACTTGAAAAATGCACCAATTTGCTTAGCAAGCTTCGTTATTTGGAAACACAAAAATCTATAAAACTTCTTGCCCGACTGTCTAATCATCAAAATCAATCCATTCACTCGAAGGCTTTAAAAGCTATTGAGCAAATATCTAAATATGATTTTTTTGCTTTGCAGAATATTGGATTTCGCCCACAGCAAATTCTATTAAACGAAATTGGGAAATGGAACAATAGAAAAATTTTAAGTAATTTTGACGCTGTAATCAGTATTTTGAAGGAGTTATTACAACCTTCTTTCGAGGGGCATTCTAATCCAGATTATAAAACTATAAGCTTGCGTTTTGGCCCCCTCAATGTAAATGATGAAATTATTGATATTAGAAAACGATGTATAGAATTTTTGAAAAAGATCTACGCCATCTCATTGAATATTGATCAAAAGACTCGTATTATCCGGACGTTCCAAGAAGCAACTCAAACCCCTCATCAGGGAGGGTATGGAGAGGATGTGGAAAATATGGTGTTAGACAATACAAATACTGTAATGGATTTTTATGTAGAAATAATCCCTAAATCAGAAAATGAAGTAATTCAAAATATTGAGGAACAAAAAATCTGGTTTATTCGTCGATTCGGAAAAGAGAAATTGCCTCAAATCGAAACTCTTGAAGAGGCTATAGCGTCCAATGGGGGGTATAGCATTTTTCGGGTATTCGTAGGATATGACGGCCGATTAAATCCTAATTATGACTTTGAAAAAAATCGGGAGGAGCGATCAAATAAAATTGAAAAATTTGTAAATGACATAACCGACGAAAATTTCAAAGAATGGCAGAACAAGATTCTCTCCGTGGTTAGTAATTACTCTGGTAGCGATCCCGGCGTATATGGCTATTTCAACACTTTTCTTGAAGCACTTGGGAATAAAAAGCCATCTATTGCGATGAAATTGATTGATGAAAACGAAAATTCATTGGAACCGTTCCTTTTAAGTCTAGTCGCTGGTATATGGCAGAGTGATTCTTCCCAATTAATTAAAAACAGAATGATTAACTGGATATCAGAGGGTAAACACCTAATAATTTGTGCTTCTGTTTTTACCGTTGTCAATGAAATTGATGGATCTTTGCTAAAAAAAATATTTGAAGAAGCACGGGAACTGAAAGATGCAAAGACTCTAAACTCTATCATCAACTCTATTGTTCATACGTACCCCAAAAGCAAGGATTTTTCACAGACATTTTTAGATGCCATAGGAGAACTTACAAAGCTAAAAAATACTTGGTGGATAAATCATGTTTGGTATAAGGGTGAGACTATACTAAAAGGCCTTAGTGATGAAGAATTTGAAATAATTTTGAAAAACTTAAACTTTCTACCAAGTATTGATTATCACGCAGAAGAGATTCTGATGCCATTTGCCGAACGACGACCAGAAAAAGTTATTGATTTTTTCTACAGTCGTGTTGAAGAGAAAACCAAGAAAAAACGAAATACACTTGAAGACCAATATGACGCGATTCCATTTAACTTATACAAACTCAAAGATGTATTTAAGAATAATGAAGAAAAAGTTATTCAGCGTTTACTCCAATGGTACAGCAAAGGTGGTAAAAAAGATAAATGGCTTTATAGATGGGAGGCGAGTCACCTACTTGAAGACATCTTCCCAGACTTTAGTTCTACCTTAGAACGCGAGTTAATTTTGCTCGTGGAGAAAAAAGACCAGGAAAACAGAGATATTGTCCTTGCAATTATAAATAAATACCACAACGATAATTCTGGATTATGGCGAGTTGTACGGGCGTTGGTTATCACTTATGCGGAAGATAAGGATTATGAAAAAATAGAGGCCACTCTTTTGGGCGATCTTTCGCAAACCGGAGTTGTATCCGGAGAATATGGATTAAGAGACGCATATAAGAGGAAAAAGGAAAATCTTAGACAATTTAAGGACTGCAAAAATGAAAAATTCCAAAAATTTATTAACAACTATGGAAAGTATCTTGACCAAAGAATTGCATATGAACAAAAGAACACAGATGAAGAGATAGAATTAATGAAGCGTGGTCTATGAAATAATAATATTTTTTAGACTGATAACTCTATATAAGATATGCTCACCAAATCCGATTTCTTAAAACACACCCAGTGTTACCGCTACCTCTGGCTCTACAAATACCGCAAAGATCTGCTTCCCAAAGAAGCTGATCTTAATTTGCAGAAGCTTTTTAGCGAAGGCTACGAGGTTGAGCCCTATGCCTATAAGCTATTTCCAGGCGGAGTTTCGGCCATGGCCGGAGAGATTAAGGAACAAATCACTTTGACTAAGAAATTAATCAAAGACGGAGTCAAAACTATTTTCCAGCCCACGGTAACCAGCTATAAGCTATTTTGCCGTGGCGATATTTTGAGTTTTAATACTAAAGCTAAGGCATGGGATATTTACGAAATCAAAAGTGCAGTCAGCGTTAAGGGTATAAATATCATTGATTTGGCTTTCCAGAAAATCTGCTATGAATCAGCGGGTTTGCCAATCAATAAACTGCATTTAATTTTTGTTAATAAAGAATTTGTCAGGGACGGTGAAGTTGATCCCAAGAAATTATTAAAAGTTGAAGATTTAACCGATCAGGTAAAAGAATTAATTAGCCAGGTTAATCTAGATATTAAATCAGCCCATAAGATTCTGGACTTAAAAGAAGAACCTCAAATCAGAATTTTAAAACAGTGCAGTAAACCTTATCCCTGCGATTTTAGCGATTATTGCCAAAGAGACTGGCCAGAACATAATATTTATAACATAGCTGGCGGTTTAAGCGAGAAAAAGCTTAACCTGCTTTTAGACCAGGGTATTTTAGACATTAAAGACATTCCTGATGACTTTTTGACCAATCATAAGAGTATTAAGCATCACCAGGCTGTGAAGCATAATAAGGTCTATATTGAGCCAGACAATATCAAAGCTGATTTAAGCCAGTTGGAATATCCTTTGTACTTTTTTGATTATGAAACATACAGCTCGGCTATCCCTATCTTTGACGGCTACCGCCCATACCAGCAAATCCCATTTCAGTATTCTTTGCATGTCCTAGTTAAACCCAATGGCAAATTAGAACACTATGCCTATTTAGCTAAAGACTGGTCTGATCCTGTACCCGAACTGGCTAAGACACTCAAAAAACAAATTGGCAATAAAGGCAGTGTGCTTGCTTGGTTTGCTTCGTTTGAAAAAGGACGCAATAAGGAGATTGCCAAACATTATCCGCTGTTTGCCGATTTTTTTGAAGATATAAATAATAGAATGTTTGATCCGATCATGATTTTTAAAAACGGCTATTATGTCCATAAAGATTTTCATGGTTCAGCTTCATTGAAAAGCGTTTTACCCGTTTTAGTACCCAAGTTGTCGTATAAAGAACTTAACATTCAGGAAGGCGGTTCTGCTTCTGAAAGTTGGCGTAAAATGATTGATCCTAAAACTCAAGCCAAAGAGAAAAAACAGATTTATGATGATTTATTAAAATATTGCCAGCTGGACACATTAGCGATGGTTGAGATATTAAAAGTATTACAAAAACTTTAATTTAATTATTATGACAAATAACGACCAAAAATTAATTGCCATCTATAAAGCCGCCTACGATTTTCTAAAAGAAAAAGCTAGTGAAAAGGTATTAAGCGCTCAGCTTGATTACTATGAAAAGTTTTCAGCCAAATCCCTTAAGGTTGTTTTTCAGCATATGTTAAATTCCTTAAAGAATAAGCAGGGTTACGTAAACTTTATTGCCTCTACTGATGATATGTCAGTGATCTTATTCCGATTTGATCCTGTAAGAGCCCATAGCTATTATAATGGCAATTGGAGAAAGTTGTTTTTAAAATTCAGAAACAAATTTGGGAAAGACTATAAAATGAAAATCAATGATAATCGTAATGCCTGGGTCATATATACTAAAGGAGTATTGTCTTGCGCTAAGTTCTTATCAAATTTTAAAAACGTTAAAGATTTTGATAAATTCGTTAAATCTTTTTTTCATAATGAATTTACCATTGCTTCATTGCCAATGCTTCTAGAAAAGGAAATATTTGGCTTTGGCTTTCCTTTAGCCTGCGATTTTATTAAAGAACTAGGTTATATGCAATATGGCAAGCCAGATGTCCATATTAAAGATATTTTTCAAAGATTAAAATTGGTTGATAATGATACTGATTATGAAGCCTTTAAGATGATTGTTAAAATAGGATTATTGGTAAAAGAACCACCGGTTATTGTTGATAAAATCTTTTGGCTTATCGGTTCAGGCAATTTTGACCAAAGCGACGTGAAAATCGGCAGACAAAAAAACAATTTTTATAAATATTTAAGAAAAAAGAAAATATATGTCTTATCGTGATACAGCTTCGTTTGGCAAAAGGCAGGAGTATTCTGTCGTTGCCGAGCTTTTAAAAAGAGGATTTGACGTTTATATGACCTTGGTTGATGATCAGGGCATTGATTGCGTTATTCGCTTAAGCGACAAAAAGTATATAGATGTGCAAATCAAGGCACGGTCAAAGACAGCTAAGCACGGCAACTTTTTTGCCGCTATGACAGTTAATCCCAGGAATAATTTCTTTTGGATTTTTTATACTGAATATGACAATAATTTATGGATAATTCCGTCTAAAGAATTAGTTAAACTGTGCCAGATTAATAAATCAGGTGAGAACGTGGGCAAAATGCATTTACTATTGCCCAAGTCTGATAAAGGACTTAAGGCTATAAAGTATAATAAATATAAAAATGAAAATGGGTTTAAATTGTTAAAACGATATTAAAACTATGAACAAAAATGAATACTATGTCTATGTTTATTTAGACCCAAGAAATTTTGAGGAATTTTATTACGGCAAGGGCAAGGGCAATAGAAAAAAGGCTCATCTTTTTGACGACGGAGATAATGAGAAATCAAAGCGAATAAAACAAATCCAAAAAGAAGGACTTGAGCCTATTATTAAAGTGGTTGCCAGAGATTTGACAGAAAATGAAGCTTATTTAATAGAAAAGACTTTGATTTGGAAATTAGGCAGGAATTTAACGAATATCTCATCAGGGCATTTCGCTGATAAATTCCGCCCGCATAGCACCTTACACCTGGACTTGCAGGGTTTTGATTATGATCACGGAATATACTTTGTAAACGTCGGTGATGGGCCACACCGATGTTGGGAAGATTGCAGAAAGTACGGGTTCCTTTCAGCTGGACAAGGAAAAGTTTACAGTGATCCCATGAAAACATTAAATATAAACGATATTGTAGTTGCATATTTAAATGGCAAGGGTTATGTAGGTATAGGCAAAGTAATAGATAAAGCTAAGAGGCTAAGTGATTTTGTCGTTAATGGAAAATCCCTAAAAAGTCAGCCATTGAAAGAACCAAATATATTTGAAAATTCTGACAATGAAAAATCCGAGTATTTAGTAAAAGTTCAATGGATTAAAGCCGTTGATAAAGAGCAGGCGAAATGGAAAAGTCGAAGTAATTTGTTTACCACCCGCCTTATTAAGGCGTCACTGGAAAGGCAGATTAATACCCTCAATTTTATTGAAAAGGAATTTGATATTAAGTTGGATGATTTGTTATTGGATTAGTACCTATACGGGATGAGACAGTCATGGCTCCCTTTTTATAGTGTCTCATTTGTCTCATTTCGTGCTTGCAAGCCTGACCCGAGTGCCTCAAATTCGCTATTGTAAAATCCTTCAAAACCCCTTACAATATCCCTATATCATCGTTACTAGACCCCGCTGTTCAGCCACAAGACTTTTTTATCGAGAGACCCGAGTGGTCTAAAAAATGGCACTATTCGTGCTATTTTTCAATTTATGATAAACTCTAAATAATAAATACTAATAATAATTATGACTGGCGAAATAAATGAAATTTATACACCCGAATTACAAAAAAGAGTTCAAGAATTAGCAAGTCAAAAAAGATACAAGGATTCCCTTTCGATTATTAATGGTATGATAGCTAAAGATAATAATATCCGCGCTCTATCTGATAAGGTCGCTATTTTAGGAATGGATGGGCAATATGATGAATCTATTAGAATAGCTGAAATCGCTTTAGGGAAAAAACCCGATGATTATTTATTATGGTATTATAAAGGAGTTTCCTTGTTTTATCTGAAAAATTATTCGGAAGCCCTAGATTCATTTGATCATTGTCTGCAGATAAACCGAGGATTCATAAAGGCGATTTATAAAAAAATATTCATCTTATTATTTACTAATAAGCTCAAAGAGGCTACTGGATTATTCGAATCAACCGATTTACCAATATATGAATATAATAATTTGTTAAATAATATTGGATACGCATTTGTCGAACTTGGCGATTATGAAAAATCATACAATTATTTATCGCGGGCAAAGTACGTAGAAAGAAATCCTATTGTTTTTTATAATCTTGCTGAATTATTTCATAGGAAAAAAGATTATATAAGATTTATTTATTACTTTATTAGGGCTAAGTTAAGGAAATTCCGCAATCATTATTGGGGAAAAGAAATTAAAGATAGTGATAAAGAAAATGCAGATAATAAGTTTTTGGGACCGGGTAAAATGTTTTCTGTAAAAGCTCAGGTGCGTGAAACGAAATCTATACTTAAATTATTTCAAACACCAAACTGGGCAGCTCTATGTAATGACACATTTACATGGTTTGCAATTAATATTCCTTATGAATTAATAAATAATCATAAATTTAAAGGAGATATTGATTTACTCGTTAAGATGCCCAAAGAATTACCACCTATTGAAGATGGACCGGCAAGATATCGTTCTTTTGAAATCAAATCAATTTTAGTTGAAAAGTCTGGCAAAGCTAGATCTCTAAAACGAGGTAAGCACAAAAATGCATTGAAACAACTTAAAAAGTTAAAAGAATTTGGCAGCGATCAAGTGATTCTGCTTGAAATTTATCACATAGAAAGGGGCTTTTCCAACTTTAATAATTTTCCTACACAAGAAATTAAACAAGAAATAATAAATAAAACTAATTTATTTAAAGAAAATGAATTTGGATATCTCATTATCCGAGATGAACCGTCTGCCACTATTCAGGACGGTATGGGAGGGATTTTATCTTTTCCACAAAATATCTTAACCGCTCGACCCCACACCATCAAATCGCCATTTATTGATTTGATAAAATATATTGATGAATTTTGGAAAAAAGAAACATCCAATCGTAGCTTTGGTGGAATCTCAGTAATCTCTTATTGTAAGAGGTGTAAAAAATTAATTATTCTCGATACTCGAGATGAGACAATGACTTGTAGTAATTGCAGGAGTAGCATTCTAGAATACTTATAAATTAACGGAGATCAATCATCTATCACGAAGATGGAAAGATATATACGATACAATCAAAAATTAATTAACGAATTCCACTTGATAATCAGACCGTTTTGCGATCTTTGCGGTGGCTTTTTAATACAAAAGTACAACTTCTTTTTTATTAAAAATAATTTTAATTCAATAAATAATTTTTTTGATAAATGTCAATTATTTATTATTAAGTTAGTCAAACACACATATTATAGCAAACAAGGCAGGAGCATATTGGAAAGATATTTTATGGACTTAATTATTCTGATTTGCTCCGGATTAAATATTAAGTTCAGAAGATTAATGATAGATAACGACAGGGCCACTGTGGATATCTATAATTTAAAAATTGATGAAATTGTCGAGGATATAAAAAATATTTATAAAATCTTTAAAACAAAAGATAATTGCGTCTTAGTAGTTCCAGCTGACTTTTGCTTATTGTATAATGTCTCTGACTTTATCATTTTAATTTATAATTATAATGAAAAAAAATTTGATTTACCACATCTTTGGGAGTCAAAACGTATTTCAAAAAATACAAAAAAAGATAAAGATCAAATTGAACGTGAGACAAGACAAAAGAAAAGAATGCGTTTCATTTTGGATACATACAATGATCAGGCCGAGCTAGATCTTGAACTGCCACTAAATATAATTAAAACTAATATAAATAAAATAAATAAACTAGTAGATCGCAAAGAAAACAGCGAAATTTTTGTCGATAAATGTTTTAGTGTTGTCATTACAAGTAACAAACTAAAAAACGCGAAAAATTTTTGGCACGTAGATTTATTTGAAGAATTAATGTGCGGCGGTATTACCCCCATTATATTTAGGGGGATCAAGCTATTTGATCTTACGAAACTAATAAGAAATAAAATGTTTTTATACATAAAAGTTGAAAAAAATATATTTAAGGAATTTCTAAAAGAGAGCAAACATTTTGATAAAATTCAAATTGACGACTCGATTTACAATAGCAAATTAAGCAACTCGCTAGGAACTATTTCGGTGGCTAATTTAATACATCTTAAATACGATTTAAAACAGCTTGATTTTATTCTTCGGACTTTATATGCAAGAGTTAATAAAAGCCATCTATTGTATGGTAATAACAAAATAACCGAGCATAATATGATATAGTAATTGCAAATACTTCAGTCTAGTGTTCAAGTTTTATTTTAAATCGACCCAAGTGCCTAAAATCAAACCTTGAAAAGAATATCAAAATCCCTTACAATATCCCTATAACTAAGTTTCTGGACCGGAATGTTCAGTAAATATTTTCTCTATGCACAATTTTCTCGGAATAATTCTCGCGCTCACTGCCCTGCTCTGCTGGGGTTTTGGTGATTTTTTTATTCAAAA
The DNA here is from genome assembly GCA_016927685.1 of Candidatus Falkowiibacteriota bacterium. Lineage (GTDB taxonomy): Bacteria > Patescibacteriota > Patescibacteriia > CAIXNZ01 > CAIXNZ01 > CAIXNZ01. Next base: position 19,652 of record JAFGMD010000016.1, on the reverse strand, counting down.
ATCAACCAGAATTATTGGCAGCTATAAAGCATTATTTTTCATTGGAATAACAGGATTAGTTTTGCTATTTCCTTTTATCGCATCAGAAATTTTCGCATTAAATGTTATGAATTGGATACTTTTAATTCTTTTAGGCGCTATCGTTATATTTGCTGCTTTATTTGACTTTGAGGCCTTGCGTCAGGGCAAAATTAGCATAGTGGAACCGCTTCTCGGTATTGAGTTACCAATTACTGTCGGCTTAAGCGTTATTTTGGCCCAAGAAAAATTATTTACTGCCCAATGGATTTTAATTGCTATAATTTTTATCGGCATAATTATGGCTATTACTATACATCACGCTCATTTGCATTATCATAAAAGATTATTTGAAAAAGGCGCCATATTGGCAGGCATAGGAGCGATTGGCATGGCTTTGACAAATTTTTTAGTTGGCATTTCCAGCCAACAGATCTCCCCTCTTATGACAATTTGGTTTACTCATACTTGCGCGGCTATTGTAATGTTTATAATTTTAATAGGAAAAAAAGAAATAAAAAATATTTTTTATGATTTTAAAAAACAACCAGCTTTATTTGGCGCTATGAGTGCTATTGATAATATGGCTTGGGTAGCATTTGGTTATGCCACTACACTCATTCCCATTTCCATTGCCGCTACTATTTCTGAAAGCTATATTGTCCTAGCTTCGGCATTAGGTATTTATATTAATAAGGAAAAATTAAAAACTCATCAGATTATTGGTATTATCTTGGCTATAGGAGGTGTATTATTGTTATCGGCTATTACTTCAAAGTAATATATTAAAAATCTTGACAATTAAAATAAATCACGCTAACCTAAAAATGCCCCTGTAGCTCAGTTGGCAGAGCGCCGAATTGTAATTCGGACCCAATTGGGACGACACTAAGATTCTGATCATGTCAATTACTCAAACAGGTGCACATGAATGATTAATTGGCCTGATTAAGGCTTGGCGTTGAGGTCACTGGTTCAAATCCGGTCGGGGGCTTAGAAATAAAAAAAGGCAAGTTATTAAGCTTGCCTTTATTTTTTAATCCTAATCTATAACATCATTGCGCCATGGAGCGACCTTCACTAAGCCCGCATCGACCATCGTTTGCACGAATGATTTGATGTGAATAGGGTCGAATTTTTCATCACCAGAGCATTGGAAAAACTCATTGAGTTCATCACAGAAAGCTATTGAAACTGCATTGGCCTCATTATAGATCTCCGAATGAACTTCGCTGAAGTTTCTGGCAGCCGCGTTACGAAGAAGCTCGGCGGCCATTGGATAAATGACATCAAAATCGCCTGCAATTACTGTCCGACCATCACAATCAGCGGCAACGCGTCGTTTTAATTCCTCTGGTAATTGCTCTTCTAGGAAGAACTCGTAAAATGACAGTGCTGCAATATCACCACTTTTTTCGAGTCTTCGACGAAGTTGCTTCATAAATTCACCGATATCGATCTCTTTGTTAACGAACGGCATTTTATCTACCTCCTTTTATTTGATTTTTAGATCTTAAAAATTTAACCAAAAAAGTTAATTACACCCTGACATATTTACTCACTGCCCAATAGCTACTAACCAAATTAATCAAAATCGCTCCCAATAACTCCAGTCCAAAGATCGCGACAAAGTTCTGATTAAAATAATTTATCAAATTGAAATCTGTTTCCAAGAGTGAACCAATATAGGGCTGGATAAAGCCAATCAACGGATAAATAATCATAATAGTAACAATAACCGACAAAAGACCAAAAAACACACCCTCTAACAAAAATGGGGCCTGGACAAACCAATTTGTCGCACCAAGCAATTTCATCGCCATAATGTCATCTTTATGCGTATAAATGGCCATTCTGATGGCATTAAAGATGATTAAAAGCGATATTAAGGTAAATATAATAGCAATTGTGGCTACGCCAGTATTAACTTTTTGCGTTATGCTGCTGATTCTTTCAATAACCAATTTATGATCATCAAAATTTTTGCTTTCAATTAAACTGTCATATTGCGGATCAGATAAATATTCTAAAATTTTGGGGTAATCATTTGTAGTTTTAGCGGTAACAAGCAAAGACGCTCCTAAAGGATTTTTATCCAATTCATCTAAAGAAGCTAAAATTTTAGGATTATCTTTATGTCTTTCTTTAAAATCTTCTAATGCCTGTTCTTTAGAAATATATACAATATCCTTGACTTGAATTAATGATTGTAAATATTTCTTTACTGCTTGAACCTGATCTTCTGAAATTTCCGGCTTAAAATATACATTAATATTTATTTTATCTTCAATAACTAAAATAGCATCTTTAGCAATTACATTAAAAATTATCAAAAGGTTAATAGAAAAAAGCGCCAAGACCAATATTGTTAGCGTAACAAAAGAAAGCCAAAAATTCCTGAAAAAATCTTGGGTAGCGAATTTTAGTACTCTTAAAATCGATGACATCTAATAAATTTTAATAATTAATCCAATCACTAATTACTAATTACAAATTACTAATTACCTTAAAGTATATACTTCCCCTCTTCCTCGTCGCTCACAACCTGTCCGCTATCTAAAAGCACTACTCTTTTTTTCAAACGATTAACAATATCTTTATTGTGAGTGACTAAAACCACTGTCGTCCCAAATTCATTAATTTTTAAAAGCAAATCAATAATATCTTTTGTATTCAAGCTATCTAGATTACCCGTCGGTTCATCAGCTAAAAGAATTTTGGGTCTATGAACCAGGGCGCGAGCAATGGCTGCTCTCTGAATTTCTCCGCCAGAAATTTGATGGGGGTAACGATCCAATTTTTCTTTTAAACCAACGATTTTTAAGACTTGTGGTACTACATTTTTTATTCTCTTGGAAGGAATACCGCAAACTTGCATAGCAAAAGCAACATTTTCAAATACGGTTTTTTTAGGAAGTAATTTAAAATCCTGATAAACAACGCCTATCTGGCGACGCAATACTGGTATTTCTCTCTGTTTAATATCTGTTATATCCCAACCCCCCACAATTATATTGCCATGCGTGGCCTTTTCTTCGGCCGTCAAAATTTTTATTATAGTGCTTTTCCCGGCTCCGCTTTGACCGACTATAGAAACAAATTCTTTAGGACGAATATGTAAATTAACATCCTTCAAAGCAACTGTTTTAGGATAAAAAATTTTACTAATTTTTTTTAGATGGATCATATTTATTATTTTACGGCTGTTTCAACCGTTAAGGGTTCGACTTTAACCATGCATAGGCCCTGGGATTTTACGGCAATCTGCTTAAAAGCGACTAAATCCAAATCTATCACTCTATTAGGATGCACGCTGCGATCCGGTCCCCAATCGTTTATTTTAACTATTACTGATTTCCCGTTTTTTAAATTTGTTACTTTAAGCTTAGTGCCTTTGGGATAGTCAGGCGAAGCTGCGCAATTACACCCCTTGTATCTATACCAAGAAGCATAGCCCTCGGTCATAATGTCAATATCCTCTAAAATCGCTACTTTAGCTTGAGGCATAGAAACATTAACAATAATCTTTTTCGCACCATTACTAATAATACCTTTTATACCGACCCATTCACCTTTGGTTTCGTCATAATAATAAATATTTTTGCGAAAATAATCATCAGTACTATATTTTATGGAAAACCAAATTGCTTTCTCCAAATCAATTCCTTCTCCTGTCGTTAAATTATATTCGTAAATATTACTGGCCAACTGAAATCCTTTAGGCGGAGCCATTATGCTATTAGGTGCCAAAATTATTTCCTTCATTTCTAAAGTTGCGGCTGAATCTATCTTATCCTCTTCCAATTGAAAAACAAAATTATTATCAAAGACCTTATACTTTTTCCCCTCAAGACTTTCTTCCTTGCTTAGATTAAAAGAAACAGAATTTAAAATAATTTCTTGATTATTATCGTCAAATATAGATGGCAGTGTTATTGACTGGCTTAAATTATCAATTATTTGGCTCTGCTGATTTTCCGGCATAAAGTAAGCTTGAGACAAGTTGGGTTCGGCGGAATAATTACCAAAAGGCGATTCAGCACCAAAAACAGGATTGACCATTAAGCCAAAAACTGCTAAAATAATTAATAATCTAATATTTTTTTTCATTTTGATATTTAATATTTTGAATTTGTAATTTATTATGCGGGATTAGTACAGTGGCAGTATGCCTGCTTCCCAAGCAGAAGACGCGAGTTCGATTCTCGTATCCCGCTAGGCCAACGTAGCACAATGGTAGTGCAACGGTATCGTAAACCGTAGGTTGTGGGTTCAAATCCCACCGTTGGCTCATTTAATAAGCATAAATTTTAATAGTACTCTTTTCCTTTTCCTCCTGAACTAAGTCGTTCAGGTTTTTTGTTTTTACTAAGATTGTCTTTAAGATTAATAAACCCTTATCTTCATCTTTATTGATTAATTTTATTATAGAATAGCTTCCTGGCAATTTTATCACATCAGTGTACTGGCCAGCTTTTAATAAAAACAATGAATCTTCCAATGGTTTTGGCAATTCGCCTCTTAAAAAATTGCCTGTCATACTTTTTGTACTGCCGTTATCTTCTTCTTTAAATTCGCTGTATTCTTCAAAAACTTTGTCAAAATCGATCCCGGATTTAAGTTTAGCATAAGCTTCGTCGATTTTTTCTCTGGCTTTGCCATTTATCGACACATCGTCTATGATTTTTATTTCTAAAAAATCTTCGTAAAGATTCGGCTTTATAAAATATTTTTTATAGTCATTAATACCGATCCCGTACCATTCAAGCAAATATTTTTCTAAGTCTTCCTTTGTGCCGTAATTATTAATTATTTCATTTAACTTATTATCCGCATCAATTTCAGCTACTATTACATTAAGACGATCAGCGATATTTTCAATTAAAACTTCTTCAACTAAACGATCTTCCAAAATTATTTTTTTAAGCTTTTGGTCATTCGGCAAATTGACCACATTATTGCTGCGTTGCTTGTCATAAAACTTTCTAGCCGCGTTCAGATCTTTAAAATAATCAGAGCACAAAATAAAATGGCTATTAACTCTAGCTGCCGGATAAGGAACAATACTTACGACTGATTCAATAAAACTTCCCTGCCAATTTAAACCGTAAATTCCCCAGCCGATTATGCCTAAAAAAACAATAATCAAGACCAGAAGGGATAATATTAATCCTAAAATAAAAGTGGCAGTTTTTATGGGTGCCTTTTCTTTTTTAAATGGATTTCTAAATTTTAGTTTCATTGGTTATTATTAAAAAAATAAGCCCACCATTTGGCTGGGTTTTTTTGTTCTTCAACGATTTTATCTGAATTATTTTGAGCTTCATTAATTTGAGGAATTACAACCAGATTCTCTCCGGGTTTTTTTAAGCCGAGCTTTAATTTTGCTTCCTGCTCAATAAAAGTATCTGATTTCAAATAATTAATTAATTGAGCCAAACCTTCATTTTGATTTTCTAAATGGCTTATTTCACGCTCTAAATCGGTTATTTCAGTATTTATTTTATAAGTCCTGATTGTGCCTTTGGCTAAATAAAATAAGACAGCTAAAAAAATTACAACACAAAAAATTAAAAAAAACTTAGAAAACAATAAATCAGGAAAAATTGATTTTTTTCTCTTATTTTCCCACATATATTAATATTATATCATTTTTTTGAACGCCTTGTAAACTTGATGTCATTGTTTTCATCTTCCTCCTTTTTATCTTCTTTTTCCAGTTCCTGATAGAGCATTTTTTTTAAACTAAGCTCCCCAAAAGTGCTCTTATATTCCTCTAGAAGTTCATTTAAATTATAATCATTATAGTTTTCCATTTCATCTTGGGCCAGAAAATCATCTGTTAATTTTTCTTTAGCGCCTTCACTTATATTAATTTTTTTTATTTCCATTTTTTTGCCCGTTCCCTCTCGAATACAATCTAATAATATTTGATTTACCTTAATGACATTTTTAATATTTTTTAATATTAAATCTACTCCGCTCGCTTTCACCTTAATCGTGCCTAATTTAAAAACTGACTGGCTAATGCCTTTTATATAATAAGAAACGTCAATAATATTTTCATAAGGCACTTCTGACACAATTTTTTCAAAAAATCCCCGCTGATCCATATCAATAATGCGCTGATTAGTAATAATAAAAACATTATAATACCAAATAAAAAATTCTCGGCTTCCATAAAATATTCCTGTTGCCAAAAGAGCCACAAATATTGCTACGCCTAATTGATCTAAATTATTAAAAAGCGGATACATTAAAAAAAATGAAAGCAAAATTATAAAAGCTGTGATAAGAATCTGCTTAATAAAGCCGATGGGGTGATGGTGCAAAATTGTGATTACTTCTTCATCTGTCCGTAAATTTATTTTTTTTATAATGCTGGCGCTGGACATAATATTATTAAAAAATTATTAAATTTTTATTAATTGCGTATTTTTAATTGCTTTATTAATTATTTTTTCGAAATCCCAATTTTTTTCTTTATCTAAAATTATATTTAAATCTGCGCGCGTAACTGGATGTTTAGGCACGTAAAGCGAGCAACAATCGGTAAAGGGTTGGGCCGATAATTCAAATGTACCTATTTTCCTTGCCACTTCAATTATTTCTTCTTTATTAAAACCAATCAGCGGCCTTAATATAGGCATACTTGTTGCCTCTGAAATCGCTTTAATATTTTCCACTGTCTGCGAAGCCACTTGTCCTAAACTTTCACCGGTGACTAAAGCCAGAATATCTTCTTTACTGGCAATTTTTTCAGAAATTCTTAGCATAGCGCGTCTATAGAAAATAACTCTGTAATCTTCCGGAGCGATTTTTAAAATTTCTTTTTGTATTTCCAGAAAAGGAACTAAATATAATTTAGAATTATTTTGATACTCATTTAAAACCCTAACTAACTCTTTAACTTTTTCGCTATTTTCTTTAGGCGTAGCCGGATAAGCATCAAAATGTACATAAACTATGCGCGCTCCCCTTTTTTGCATTAAATTGGCAGCTACTGGCGAATCAATACCCCCAGACAACAAACAAAGCAGAGATTCTGAAACGCCGACTGGTAATCCGCCCGAGCATTCTATTTTCTCAAAATACAGAAAAGCAAAATTTTCTACAATATCAACAAAAATGTTTAAATCAAAATTTTCCAAATCAACTTTTTTCTTCATCTTTTTCATGACAAACTCGCCAAGTTCTTGTGCTACTCTTTGCGAATTTATGGGAAAAGCTTTTTGCGAGCGCCTGACTGTAATTCTAAAAGTTTTAAATTTTTTCTTTTTAATCAAGCTATAAAGATCCTTTTTGATTTGCTCAATATCTTGTTCGGAATTATGCGCGAAAACAAAGTATTCAATACCAAAAACCTTTTGTAGCTTTTGCCTGATTAACTCCAAATCATAATTCTCTTCTATTAAAATAATAATTCGGCCGTGCTGATGCTTTAACCAAATTTCCCCCAAATCTTTAAGCGCTTTTCTGATATTTTCAATCAACTTGGCTTCAAAAAACTTGCGATTACCCAGCTTTAACGCTATTTCCCCGTAATGAATTACAATATATTGCTCCATATGCTTTAATTTTAGCAAAAAATTCGATTATTAACAACTCTTGACATATCTATTCTGACATGGTATAATTTAAAATTAAAATAAAAAGGAGGTAAAGATGATAAGGTTGAATAATGTAAGGAAGATGAGAGCAATTGAGCTTATCCAAATTTTAATCGCGGAGATGAATGTTGACTTTACGATATCTATCATTATGATGTTGGCCGAGGAAACAAAGCTTCTCGATTATAAAACCAAAACTTTTATCTTGGACCAACTCTGCAATAATGACAATCGCATCTTTGACAAAGATAAACGAAATGGACTCACCGAGGAATACAAAATAGCCGTAGCTAATCTTTTGGGCATTAGGGGCTTCAAGAAAAAAGACAGCCAAATAATCGGTCAAATGATTATGATGGGAGGAACAGAAACGGCCAGAGGAATTTTCGATAACTATCCTCAAAAAATATCGTCACTGCCCAGATGCGCAAAAAGAAAAATAAGGAAGTTACTCTTCCCATCTTTGCACGAGGCTGCAAACATCGCCCATATCCTGGACAGATATAACGAAAAATTCCAAATATCCTTCAGGGGCCTTTTTACCGATACCAGCATCATAAAAGGATGAGTTAGACAAGGTCGAGCTTTTAGCTCGACCTTTTTATTTGCAAAAAAATAAAAGAACTCGATTTTAACCGGGCTCTTTTTCTTTTATGGATTCTCTTAATTTATTGAAAGCAAAACCGCCAATAAATTGGCGAGAATCAGTTGACAAAAAATCCAATTCTTAACAACTTGACATAAATGCTCTTGAATGATAAAAATATAATCAAGGAGGTGATAAAATTGAGCATTGTTTTTCTAAAGGATTTGAACGAATTAATCTGGAACATTAAAAATTCCGGTAAAAAAATTGTTTTAACAACTGGTGTCTTTGACATTCTTAATCCTGGCCATTTGTATTATTTAAAGGATGCTTCCAGGTTTGGCGATGTCCTTTTTGTGGGCATTGACTGCGATAAACTAGTTAAACAGAATAAAGGGCCTTTTAGGCCGATTTATTCGCAAATGGAACGAGCAATCTTGGTAAACGGGCTTAAATCAGTCAGCTACGTGGTTATCTTTGGCAATATTAATAAGTTGATTAGGCGTATTAAGCCCCATGTCTTTGTTATTTCACCAACCACTAAAATTGTGAGGGGCAAACGCCTAGAATTGACGCTAGTGGGAAAATATGGCGGAAAAATTGTAGTCATCAAATCCCGCTATAAGAAACATTCCTCTGATTTTATTGAAAAAATCAGGCGAGCGGAAAAAATTTAAAAGCCGTGCTATAATACAAATAGTACGGCTTTTTTTAATATTAAAAATTTTATATGCGCATTTTAGTTAAAAACCGCGCCAAATATTGGAAACGCAAAATTGGAAAAACATGCGATTTTTGTAATTTAAGTGTGATTAAAGACCAAGAAATAAAAAAATTATCAGGCAAACACTGGTGGGTAATAGCCGCCAAATTCCCCTATCTAAATGGTAATATAATAATTATTCCTAAAAGGCATGTAGTTGATTTGAATCAATTAACAAAAGATGAAGACATGGAGTTCCCTGTAGTATTAAAAAAATCCCTAAAAAAGTTGGGTGAGTCGTTTAAAACAAAATCATTTAATATTACTCTGAACCTCGGACCTGATTCAGGCTGTTCACTTAATCATATTCACTGGCAAATCGTACCCAGGCAGAAAATAAATCCCAATTCGCAGGCAATATTTAATGGCTTTGTCTTAGTAACGATGGATTACAAAGATTTAAAGAAAAAATTAAATAAGTAAATAAATAAAAAAAGAGCTCTAAAAAACCGGCTCTTTTTATATTTAGGATTCTCTCAATTTATTGAGAGCTGAACAAATCGCCAACAAGTTGGCTAAATCAAGCGGGCGATAAAATCTCTTTCAAAACCTCCCTGGTCACTTTTCTATCATCCCAAGGCATAACTTTACCATTTGATTTTATACTTTGTTCAGTACCCTTGCCAGTGATTAATACCAAATCGCCTTCTTGCGCCATTAGACAAGCCTTTTTAATAGCCACTCTCCTATCAACTTCTTTGATTAAATCAACTTTTTCTGTTTTACCTCCTGTTATAGCGCCAGCCGCAATTTCATTCAAAATCTTTTCTGTTGGCTCATCATAAGAGTCCTCGTCTGTAATTATCGTAATATCAGCATTTTGCCCCGAAATTTTTCCTAAAACAGGGCGCTTGGCATGGTCGCGCACCCCACCCGCCGAACCAAAAACATGAATTATCCTATTTTTAGGAAACATTTTTATAGTATCAAATAAAATACCAAAAGCAACTGGATCGTGAGCATAATCAACAAGCACTGCAAAATTTTGTCCTTCATCTATTACTTCCATTCTCCCAGGGATTCCTATAACATTAGCTAATGACTCGCGGCATTGATTTATATTCAAGCCAAAATGCAAACCAACGCAAATTGCAGCTAAAGAATTATAAACATTAAATTTGCCAAGCAATTTTATTTGGAACTCGGTATTTTGCACGATGAAAGAAGTCCCATTTGCCTGCAATTTAATATCGCTCGCTAAAATAAGTTTTGTATTTGCTAATTGACGGTTAAACTCAATGCCATAACCATATTTTTTATCAGCATTATATTTGTAAAAATCTTGCCAGCGCTCATCATCTAAATTAACTATAATGGCTTTTTCAATTTCCTGGTCGCCAATTTTCTTTTTAGGAAATTTGGAAAGAGAAGCAAAAAGCTGTTCTTTGGCTTTTTTATAATTTTCAAAAGAACCATGCGCTTCTATATGTTCTGGCGTTAAATTAGTAAAAACTGCCACATCATAATTAATACCCCAATTCCTGTTTTGCATAATACCTTCTGATGAAGTTTCCACCACTGCATACTTGCAACCTGCCTTAACCATCTGACTTAGCATCTTCTGTAATTTCATTCTTCCTTGCATAGTCATGTGTGTATCATTAATCCATTCTTTGTCCGCAATTTTAAAATTAGCAGTAGTCATAAATCCGACTTTTTCACCAGTCGCTTCTAATACCTTACCAATTAAATTACAGGTTGTTGACTTGCCATTTGTTCCGGTCACGCCAATAATGATAAGTTTTTTTGAAGGAAAACCATAAACATAATTAGCCAAAATCGCCCAGAACTTGTGGTATTGATTAATAAGATTTTTAGGTATTAATTTTTTGATTAGAGATTTCATAATAAATAAAATTTATCATAAATTTAAGAATTTTTCAACTTAATAAAAAAACGAGATTAACTCGCTTCTGATGACCCGGCTGGGGATCGAACCCAGGACCCCTTGCTTAAAAGGCAAGTGCTCTACCGACTGAGCTACCGGGTCTTATAAAAAATAATTTGAATTAACTTAATTTTGCCTGTAGCGAAGGAGGTAAATCGTCCAGAAAATTTCAATTCCTTGATGCCTGCCCGCCGAAGTGAAACGTAGGCGGGAGCTACCGGGTCGCTTGTTGCGGGGGCGGGATTTGAACCCGCGACCTCCGGGTTATGGGCCCGGCGAGCTGCCACTGCTCTACCCCGCTACGCTTAAACAAAAAATAACCATAAAAAAAAGGTTAAATTAAGTATAACAAAAAAATATATTTGTGTTAACTAATTCGCTATTCAATTTTACTATTATTTTTGAAAAAAGTCAAGATTTCAGCATCGACCTATTCCATAATAAATACTGCCGCAGCAAGTACAGAGGTCCAAAGCCCATCCTTATTTCCTTCAGCAGACTGCACAAAATTTGAAGTTTTGAAAATATGACCACTGGTTTTATATATCTGCTCTCTTTCTTCCCAGGCCTTAGATGGGTCAAATTCTATACCCAATGTCGTGGCTAACATTGTTGCAGCTAAATCTTCAGCATACTCACCCGCTTTATCTGCCTTTTCTCCCGTACTATGATGTTCTGACAAATATCCATAATGATTTTCACGGTCTTTTGGCACACCCAATCCAATTGCCGCAGAAATCAAACGGTTCGGTTCATTAGTTGCCATCCTAGCCATCACTGTATAAGTAATTTGCCCGGCTTTTAGCTGCTTTTCGCCTTCTTCTCTTGAAATAATCTTACAATTTGGAGGTAAAATGCTTGATACTGCAACTAAATTGCATTTTTCAATGCCAGCATTGCGTAATGCCACTTCAAAGGATCCTAAATAATCCTTGTGCACCCCAACGCCTTTGGTAAAAAAAACTTTTGTCGGAATAAACATTTCTTTTTCAGAATTAAATTAATTAAATTAATTTTATTATAAAACTACTAGCCAAAATTTCAAGATGTGGATAAGTTTTTTATCATTGATTTATTAAAAAATATCAGGTATAATGCTTTAAATTATGAAAATCGCTTTAACTACAATCGGCTGCAAATTGAATCAATCAGAAATTCAAGATTTAAAAAAAGACCTGCAAGACGCAGGTTATATTATTGTTAATAAAAATCAAATGCACGATTTACATATTGTTAATGCCTGCTCTATCACTCATGGAGCTGAACAAATCACTCGCCAAAAAATACGCGAAGTAAAACGATTAAACCCGCACTCGCAAATTTTTGTCATGGGCTATTTAAATAAATCAATTCCAGAGATAAATAAAGTTTTCAAAAACAAAGAAGGGGTCTTAAAATATATTAAAAATAGATATAAAAACCAAGGCCCAATTCCTAATTCCAAGTTCCCTATACCTAAAACAAGAGCCCTCATCAAAATCCAAGACGGCTGTAATTTTGATTGTTCCTATTGTATTATTAAAAAATTCCGCGGCCATTCAAAATCAATTCCCTCCGATAAAATAATCACTCAGATTAAACAAGCGGAGAAACAAGACGTAAAAGAGATAGTTTTGGTCGGAGTTAATATTTTGCTTTACAAATTTGGTAAAACTGATTTTCCCGCGCTCGTAAAAATGATTCTGAACGAAACAAAAATACCGCGCATCAGGTTTAGTTCGCTTGACCCTCGTCTCGTTAACCTGACTTTCCTCAATTTATTGAAAAATAAACGCATCTGTCCCCATTTGCATTTATCCTTACAATCCGGGTCAAATAGAATTTTAAAATTAATGAATCGCCAATATACTGCTCAAAAATATTTACAAATTGTTAAGGCCACTAGAAAAATAAATCCCCTCACTTCAATTACAACCGATATAATTGTCGGGTTTCCCGGCGAAACAGAAAAAGATTTCCAAGATACTTTAAAGTTTGTAAAAAAAATAGATTTTCTCAAAATTCACATTTTCCCCTATTCAGCAAGAGGTTTGAGGTGTGAGCAAGAGGAGGTTGAGGAAAAAATTAAGAAAAAACGATTCAATAAATTGAACAAAATCGCCGAAGGGCAAAAGAAAAAATTTCTCAAAAAAATGAAGGGTAAAATAATGCCAGTGCTTTTTGAACAAAAAGAAACCGGCTACGCGCCAAATTACATTCTGGTCAAAAAGAAAACAAAAGAAAATCTGGCGAACAAAATAATAAATATAAGAATTTAAAAAATCTTCGCATATCGCGAAGATTTTTTTATTATTTTATTTTTCGATCGCTTTATAAATCAAATCCACATATCTTTTGGCCGCGTCTTTATCAATCATACCAATGATATTGCGGGATAAAGTCGCGCGCTCGGCTGAATTTTCCATTAAATATTCGATTGTCTGCCAAAAGGTTTCCTTATTCAAATCCTTTTGATTTAAGACTTTTACAGCGTTGAACTTGGCAAAATATCTGGCATTAAATTCTTGATGACCAGGAATAGGAATTAAAAGCACGGCTTTACTCAAAACAGAAAACTCTGTTAAAGCTGCAAAACCGGCCCGACTGATTACTAAATCTGCCAACGCATAAGCATCGAAAATTTCTTTATTTAAAAATTCATAAGCGCGATATTTTTCTTCAATTCTTTTTAAGGTTTCTCTGTCAAAATAATTGGCAAACTCATCACTAATTCCCTTGCCCGCGCCAGTCAAATGAATTATTTGATACTTTTCCACTAGTTGACCCAGAATCTCTAAGGTTGTCTCGTTAATTATCTGTGCTCCTGTCCCGCCGCCCATAATTAAAATTGTAGGAACAGATAAATCTAACTTGAAAAACTGCGCTGCTCTTTCGCGGTTGCCCAAAAAAACTTCTTTACGTACAGGATTTGAAATTTTAAATGTTTTTTTGTATGGCAACTTGTCAATAACATCGCTAAAAGTCACTGTTACGATTGTGGCTTTTTTTATCATTAATTTATTGGCCAAACCGATTTCTAAGTCCTGCTGGTGAGCAAAGCGCGGAATGCGTAAAAACCAAGCCGCATACATAAGAGGCACGGCCACAAAACTGCCGGCTGTAAGAACAATTTCTGGTTTAAATTTTCTTAATACAAATAGGCATTGGAAAAAACCCAATAAAACAAAAAGGGGCGTACATAAATTAGACAAAGAAAAATATTGGCGCCATTTACCGCAAATTATTGGTTTAAATGGTATTTTATATTCTGCCAAAAAATCCTTTTCCGGCCCCTTTTTTGTGCCTAACCATAAAACTTCAAGATTGGCATCTCGTTCTTTTAATTCTTGATAAATTGCGACCAGCGGCGAGACAGATCCCATTGTTCCGCCACCGGCAAATAGTATTTTCATAAAATTGGCATATAGCAAATAGCTAATGGCAAATAGTTAATTTTACTATTTGCTATTAGCCATACGCCATTGGCTAAGTTCTCGTTTGTCGCGAAATATTAATAACAATACCACAAGCTCCCATCAGCATAGCCAAGGCCGTACCTCCATAACTAACAAAAGGCAGTGGCACTCCGGTCAAAGGCGTCAAACCGACCATGGCACCAATATTAACAAATGCTTGAATAATAATCCAGCTGACTACGCCAACTGTAAAAAGCTTAGCAAATTTATCTGGCGCGGCTTGGGCGATTTTAAATCCACGGAATGTCAAATAAGCATAAGCTACTACTAATAAGCTGGAAACAAACAAACCCATCTCCTCAGCGATTATGGCAAAAATAGAATCGCCGGCCACTTCTGGCAAATACTGAAATTTTTGTCTGGACATGCCAAAACCACGGCCAAATAAACCGCCCGAACCAATGGCCAAAAAAGCCTGATTAATGTGATAACCAACACCTTGCGGATCAAGCTCGGGATGTAAAAAAGTAGTCAAACGAGCCGCACGATAAGGTGCCAATTTTGCCAACCCAATAATGCCTAAAAATGCAAAAGTAATCAAACCAATAACATGAGTTAAATTAGCCCCGCCTACATAAAAAACTACAAGAGAAAAAGCTACAATAATTGTCATTGTTCCTAAATCGGGTTGTAAAAATAATAAAAAAGCAATAATGCCCAAAAGTATTAAAAATGGTAATAATCCTTCTTGGAAATGACTAACTCTTTTTTCTTCACGATTTTCCAGCCAAGCTGCTAAATAAATTAAAAAGGTTAATTTTACTAACTCTGATGGTTGAAAGGAAAAGCCAAATATATCTAACCAACTACTAGCACTGCCATATTTAGCGCCAATACCGGGGATAAAAACAGCTATTAGTAATACAATTGAAAAAATTAAAAGCCATAGCGCCTGCTTTCGCCAAAAACGATAATCAATAAAGGAAAAAATAATAAGTAAAAAAATGCCAGGCAAAAAACCATTTAATAATTGGTGTTTTATATAATGATAATTATCACCAAATTTATCAAAACCCAAGGCGACACTGGCAGAAGAAAGCATAATCAAACCAAAAACTATAATCGCGGCAAGAGTGATAATAAATTTATAATCTGGTTTGTGATAAGCTCGGTTCAAATTTTTCATTTTATTTTCTTCACTTCTTTATTAAATTGATCGCCTCTGTCAAATTCATTAATAAAAATACCAAAGCTGGCAGCGCCAGGAGATAATAAAAATATATCTCCTTTTCTCAAAATATTTTTAGCTTCACAAAAAGCCTCGCTCATTGACTTAACTAAAGTTATTTTCTTTTTATAACCGTATTTATGTAATTCTTTTAGTAATTTTTCCGTAGCCGTCCCCTGAAATAATATTAAATCGCGCGTTTTATTTTTAATAGCTTTAGCAGCTTCGTGAAATTCCAATTGTTTATCTGTGCCACCGGCTAAAAGCACAACTTTTTGTTTAAAAGAATTTAAAGCTGCGACTAAAGCGTCTGGTGCGGTAGCTGTTGTATCATTATAATATTTCACTCCCCTAACTTCCCTAATGAATTCCAACCTGCCCTCCAGACCAGTAAATTTTTTTATATTATTACAAATTATTTTAGGAGGAATGGCCATGACCATTGCCATAGCTACAGCTGCCAGCACATTTTCAAAATTATGCTCACCTTTTAATTTTATATCTTTTATACTAATAATCTTTTCTTGTTCGCTGCTATTTTTAAATACTATCCAGCCGTTTCTTAAAAATGATCCCCTTTCATTTTTTGCTAATGGTTTTTTGCTATACCAAAAAACCTGGCTTTTAGCTTTTTTACCCATCCTTCTTGTATAAGGATTATCTTTATTAAAAACTACAAAATCATTTTTTTTCTGATTTTCCCAAATCAAAGCTTTAGCGCTGGCATAATCAGCAATGCCATTATACGTATTCAAATGATCTCTTAATACATTAGTTACTAAGGCATAATGCGGGCTTATTTTTTTTCTGCCCAGCCCCTCAAGCTGCCATGAAGATAATTCTAAAATAATTGGCGTATCGTTTTTTATTTTTGACAACGATTCCAAGGGCGAGATTCTTATATTACCACCCAAAACCGCATCTCTTTTATGGGCCTTCATAATTGAGTAAACAAGTCCTGTTGTTGTGCTTTTTCCCTTAGTGCCGGTTATGCCTATAATATTTTTTGAAGGACAAAGAGAAAAAAATAGAGTTAAATCAGTCTCAATCGGAATTTTATTCTTTTTCGCGTTTTTTAAATATATTGAGTCACGTGGTACGCCGGGATTTTGGATAATCATATCAGCGCGTATAAAATCTTTCATATAGTGCCTGCCCAAAACATATTTTATCTTAAAATGTTTAAGTTTTTTTATTGAAGAAGCCAATTGTTTTTTTGATTTCAAATCTGTAATTGTCAGTTTGGCACCTGCTTTGGCTAAAAATTTAGCTACGCCAAGACCGCCCCCGTGCAAGCCCAGGCCCATTATCGTAATTTTCTTGTTTTTAAATTTTAACATATAAAAATTATATCAATTTATTCAATATTTTTCAATTATTTAGCATAAAAAATTATTGCTCAAATCGTATTTAAAGCTCCATGGGGTTTGGCCTGCCTTGGCCGAGCCATGGGGGCGCAATTAAGCGTCACAAACGTCGCCTGCAAACGAGTTATTTGCACTAGCGCATTTGCGACCCCAAAACTTTTTGCTTACTTTTTGGTCCGCCTTGGCTCGCGCCAAGCGAGACAGGTTACAAAAAGTAAGAAAGAAAAATCGTTCAATCAAAAAATCTCCCGCATCACGAGAGATTTTTGCCCCCATATTTAAGAGGTTAAATGCTATTTTACTATCAAAGCCATGGCAATTACTAAACCAGCCAAAAATAAGCCGACAGCTAAATTTTTTCTTCTAAGCTCTTTCCAAAGATGCAATTCTACTGTTGTTCTATTAATTATCCAAACAGATATTATTAAGCTAAGCGCTAGAATAATACCCATTACTAATACATCCCCTAATAAATAAATGTAATCTGCTAAAATTACGTTCATAAATTTTGTTTTAATTGATTTTTATTTAAATTTTTAATATTTGACGGAAATACTTACTAGATTTTCTTCTACTCCGCTTGAGCTTAAACTAAAAACTTTTATATAACCTTCTTTGGTGGCAGAAAATTCATAATTTATTTTTCGGCTAAAATTTTTATAGCCATCATCAGCTGCAGCGCCTAATGGTGCGGTGTCTTCAATTAATATAGTGCCGCTATTATTCTCAAATTTAATATAAACCTTGTCGCCTGATATCTTTGCTCTGCCTTCAATAGTTACTGGAGAATTTAACTGGCTGCCAGCAACTGGGGCAGTCACGACTATAAGCTGGTCTGGCTTAATATCATTAGACATTACCTCGTTGGTCTCCTCTTTTGTTCCGCACTTTTCCAGTTTTAATAACTGTCGCGTGCAACTTATATACCAACCTTCATTTGAAGACCCGACATATTTGCATACCTTAAAACATTCTCCCTTTTTACATTCGCCGCGATATAATGCCCATTCCTCACAAATACTATTATCATCAAATACGCAAACTCCAAATTGCCCGCTATCATTTGAATACATCTCCACTTTAGCGCCCTGAACAATGCATTCTTCAGATGCAGGATTAGCAATATTTATATTAGTATTTGTATTTTTATTAATATTAGAATTTTTATTTGGCTCGGCTATAATTTCTTCATCTAAATAATTGCACCAAGCCGGCATATATTTTTCTCCTTGAAATTTTTCAACCAAAAAACAGATTGGCGTGAAGGTTGTTTTTAAAATGCCGTAATTTAAAAAAGAGACCAGAAAATAAAATGCCAAAAATAATATCAAAATAATATTTAGCAAAAGAGATATTTTATTTATAACTTTCTTTTTCATAAAAATGTATATTTATTATATTATAGCACTTTTTAATTAAAAAACCCACTGTTATTCACAGTGGGAGGTTTTTGCCTAATATAATTTATCAACTAAACTTAATATTACTCCGATCACTGCAGTCACCATACCAACCAACCAAAATCTCATCACAATCTTGCATTCTGGCCAACCCTTAGCTTCTAAGTGATGATGAAGTGGTGCTGAAAGAAAAACTTTGCGTTTAAATAATCTTTTTGAACACATTTGGATGATTACTGATAATGTTTCTAAAACAAAAGGCAAGCAAATTATCGGCAAAATAAAAACGCAATTTGTCAGCATGGCAATAATGCCCAAGGTGACCCCAAGCCCCATCGCGCCAGTATCCCCCATAAAAAATCTAGCTGGCGGAATATTAAACCACAAAAAAGCCAATAAAGCGCCGGTAATCACGCCGCAAAAAGTCGCTAAATCATATCTGCCCTGCGTAAAAGCAATTATCCCAAAAGCAGCAAATGATGAAGCTAATAATCCTCCGGCTAGGCCGTCAAGCCCATCGGTTATATTAACCGCATTGGATGTTGCTACAATTATAAAAACAAAAAGCGGAATATACCACCAGCTAATTTGAAAATCGCCAATAAACGGAAGATGAATTAAATCCCAATCCAATTTGAAAAAAAACCAGAAAGCGCCGATCAAAGCAATGGCTGTATAAATTAAAAGCTTGTAACGCATTTGCATCCCGCCGCCTTTTGGCCCAATTCCCCTAACATTTAAAATATCGTCTAATAAACCAACCAAAGCTGCTGCCACTAAAGCGCCCAGAGGCAATAAAGTTTGTGAACGAGTCAAGAAATTAAATTTTTCCAAAATAACACTATCAGTAAATTTAGCTAAATAGTATGTTACCAAAGCTAGTGCTAGAACAGTCACCCAAACCAAAATACCACCCATTGTTGGTGTCCCAGCTTTATGCGCATGCAAATTTGACATAATAGGCGCGCTTTCGCCATCCCTGATATTTTTGCCTAATTTATATTTATACAAAAAATAAGTTAAGCCTGGCGTCCATAAAATAGCTAATATAAATGCTAAAGCGGCAAAAAAGAAAATTTTAATAATAACCAAAGTATCCATAAAATATATTAAATTAAATATTTAACAAAATTACAAAAATTGCGGAAGAAAAAAGAATAATCTGCAGGAGGGTCTGAAAAAAAACTAATGAGTAAGAAAGTACTTTATCTTGTATATAAAAATAATAGGCTAATCCATTATTAAAAATAATAATAAATAGGCCTAAAAGTGGAATAACTAAAGCTTCATACCAATAGCCAATATTATCAATGCCAAAATATAAATTATAGTGCAAATATATCTGACCCGCTTCTGTGGTATAAGAAAAGGGATGTAATTTAAAATATAAAGCCAGC
>JAFGMD010000015.1 GCA_016927685.1 Candidatus Falkowiibacteriota bacterium | reverse complement strand
CTAGCTTTTGAATGAGATGCCTTCCCCAATCCTTGTGCTTAATTAAACGCATGAAATATTCCAATTGAACATTTGGCTTGGAAAGATCGCGTTTAGGATAGAAACTTTCTATGCGCTGAAATTTATCAAAAAAAGACCAAATCGCCTCCCCAATCAAAGGCGTTTTCTTGAACTTTGAAAGCCATTCGTATGATTCCCTGCTTTCATGCCATATTTTTCTATCTGATGCTGGTATGCCAGGATAATTATTAGCATTAACTACTCTTCCTTTATACGCTAAATCTTTCAGCGGATAAGCAGCGCGCTGATGTCCATAGCCCATATCAACGGCAATAACATGGGCTTTAGCAAATTTTGGTTTTTTGGTCATAAAAAAATCCCCTGTTTTTATTATACCAAATTTTTTCGTATAGCTAAACTTTTAAATCTTCAAATTCTAATATATCCTTTTTTGTATTTAAGGCCTTCCAAAAACCAAGGTGTTTATATAATTTCAATTTAATCTTGGGCAAAACATCATATTCCAAGCTCCCAATATCAGGCAAAAATTCTAACAATTCTTTTCTTTTAAACAAATACCAACCGATACTGACCCATTCCTGCAAAATCGGCTTTTCCTTGAAAATGGCATATCCATCTTTTTCTTCAACCAGACCAAAGGGTAAGCGCGGATGGGCAACGCAAATCATATTTTCTTTATTTTGCGCTAAATTAGTAATATTCAAATCAGTAATATCATCGCAATTAATAACAAGCGCAAAATCTGATTTGACCTGATTTTTAAGAGCTAATTTTATTCCTCCGCCAGTGCCTAATGGCTCTTTCTCTACAGAAAACTCTATAGGGAGTTTAAAATTAGAAAATTCTTTTTTTACAAAATTAACAATTTCATCGGCCCGATGGCCTAATGCCAAAATTATCCTGTCTATTTCCCTAAATTCCGCTAAATACTCTAATTGATGAGCTAAAATTGATTTACCGCGCACAATTACAAGCGGCTTTGGCAAATCATATTCCATTCTGTTGCCTTTGCCTCCAGCTAAAATAATAGCGTCCATAATTTCTGGATTAAATTTTCTCTAATAGAATTATTACTTAACCTGACCTTTTGGGAACTTCTTTTTTAAATAAATTAAATAAACAAAAAGAAGAATTAGAAGACCTAAAAACAAATACCAAAAATGAATCAACAAACTAGATAAAAGCGTGAATAACAAACCTATTAATAAACAAACAATAAATAAACCTCCCTTACCAATTTTACCCAGAACCGGAATAGCATCCAAAATCAATAAAAAGGGACCTAAGAGTAAATATAGGCCTCCGCCAAAAAGCACAAATGTCAAAATTTTAAGAAGCCACCAAATAAACTTTTCGGACGAGACAAGAGATTCAATTAATTTTTCGTTAGATTTATTGCTAACAATAAAGGGATCGCCTCCCTCAATTTTATTATTAACAATTTCGCCAACAACTAGTAACTGGCCGTCTGGTAATACTGCTTCGATATTTTCTTTCACTTTTTCTTCTGATAATTCATAAATGTTTGCTAAATCTAAAACCTGATTTGCCTCTTCAGGATTGACTGTAATTTTTCCTCCCAAAGTAATTGGTGCCCATTTTTTTTCGTCAATTTTAGTCACCCATTCAGGGCTTTCCACTTCTTTTTCTATTGTCTGCTCAACATCCTGGCCATCTTTTTCAATAATTTGCGTCTCGGTTTCCGTTCTTTTAACCATTTCCAGTTCTTGCCTTATATATTGGTAATAAAGAACATCTTTTCCTTCTTTAGGCGCTTTTATTGGCGCAGAAGTTACATTGTCCTGCACTTTAATTAAACCGCCAGAACCTGCGGCTTGCTCTGCTGATAATACTGGCAAGGTATTGACCACAGCTGATGATCTGTCAAAACTTTCTGATTTCCAAACAATATAAAATGAGACCAAGATTAAAATAAGGCCAATAAAAACACCACCGATTCTGCCGCCAATTGTAGATTTTATCTGCCTGCCAAAACGAGCAATTGAGTTAGAACTGCCTAATACTTTTTCTGATACCACTTTTTCGCTAACTACTCTTTCCTGCATTGGCTGTTCTGAACTCTGCTCCCCCTGATTTATTGGATTTATGTTTTGCTCATCCATAATTAGATTAAATTAATTAATTAAAAAATATTTAAATAATTATTACCAGGTTTTATCAATTATTGGCACATTACCATATAAGCCGCCATAATGCAAAACAGTATAAAGCTGCCCCGAATTATTATCTCCATCAAAATAATAACCAACCCCAACATGAGTTAAATGGTCATGCATAATGGTCTGGTAATGAATGCCATTACTTGCCTCCTCGCTCATATAATAATCAAAAAGCGAATCCATTGAATCCATCACGCTTTCGTTTATCCCCTGACTGCGGCTATAATTGCCGCCGCCGATATTTTCATAAAGCCAGCCCCAGTCCTCGCAAAAATCAATTTTGAAATTATTCCAAACCCAAAGGCGGGCAATCATATTTTCCGGCAATCTGGTGTGCGTAATTTGGCCCTGATTGTGCATTTCATTGGCCCAGATAGAGGCAGTATCTGCCATGCGCTGGTCAGAAATGATAGCTGATTTTCCCCGCTTTGTTCTTTCATAATTTATTCTATCTAAAATATGTTGAGTAACAATTTTATAATTAAAACCGCTAGGCACACTTCCTTTTTGAAATAAACCAGTTCCGGCAATTTGTGAACCGCTAGAAGTAAAACCAGGATCTGAACCGCAACGATTGTCAGTGCCGACATTAATTACTGTTGAGGGTGATGAAGTTGATGATGTTTGTGAGGTTGATGAAGATGACGAGGTTGAAGAACTTGAGCTTTCTGAAGTTGTATAGGGCTTGAGTACTAATATGGCAGAGGCCAATTTACCTAAATCAGCATTAGTGATTCCTAGGCCCAAAAATCGCATAATCTCATAGGCGGCTGCGCCGTCTTTCATATAAATGCGTCGGCAGGTTTTGGGATATACATACCATGCCTCGCCATGCTGCTGTACCTGCAATAAAATTTTTCCTTTCAATCTGTTAGCTAAAGAATTAGACGAGCATATGCTGCTATAATTTTTCATTGCTGTAGTATCAGCTACAGATGGAATTCCAGCCAAATCAGAATCAGTAATGCCCAAACCAAATGAACGCATCATTTCATAAGCGATTGCCCCGTCTTTCATGTAATATCTTTTAAAGGTAGCTGGATCAACATACCAGGCCTCGCCGTTTTCCTGGACTTGCAATAAAATATAGCCCTTTAGCCATGATAATGTTGAAGAACTATAAGCAGGATTTGTCACTGGTTCTGGGACAGTTGATGAGGTTTGTGAGGTTGATGAAGCTGATGAGGTTAATGGCTTTGAAGTCGTCATAAAAAACTGCTCGCCTGACCAGCCGACTTTATTGCGCGGACTTATAACTTTATACCAGCCGTCAGTTCGATGCGTAATTTGGACAACTTCGCCTGCTTGTAAAGTATCAATAATTGCCCCTGTTGCCACACAGGCCTGATCTCTGACCCAAACCGCACTTTTAACTTCTAAAATTGTATTATACTCATAAACTGGGTCACAACCGCAGCAGCCAGCAAAAGAGCTTAGTGGCGCCAATAATAAACAGATTGCAATTGTTAAAAATAGAATTTTTTTCATAAAGAATAATTAATATTTATAATAATATTATATCAAACTTTATATATATTTTAAACCTTGATTTTTTTCTTAAAATAGTGTAAAATATCTTTATATTTAGGATTTAGGATTTTGAATTTAGAATTTCCCTTCTGGGGGCGTAGTACAATGGTAGTATGACGGTCTCCAAAACCGTGGACGTGGGTTCGATTCCTACCGCCCCTGCAAGAAAAAATTTTTTAAATTTTAAAATATGAAAATCGAACAACCTTCGATTGAAAAAGAGCAAGCGCAAGAAGAAATAAAAAAGGTTTTAGAGCAAGCGCTAAAAGAAGGATTACGCGTTGACCTGATAATAAATAATTTAAATGGCAATCCTGATAATGTCCCGGATTTAATCGTAGAAGAAATCCAGGGCGATAATTTAATGATGACTTATTTAACTGAAGATGGTGATGTCGGCGAATCAATCCCTCTTGACTTAAAACGCATTAAAAATGCGAAATTAAGAGTTGCTACTTCTTCTAAACAATAAAAAAGTGCCCCACGAAGCGGGGCATTTTTTTATTTCTAGTATTTATTCTGTTGTCTGTCCGTCAAAATCAGCTTCATTAGCTTCTGCCTCTGCCTTGGTTGCCCGAACAATACCGTCTTTGTGATGGGCTGGAGAATAAATTGTATAAAGCTTTAAATCTTCTGTATCTGAAACATTCATAACATTATGTTGCGCTCCGGCAGGAACTACTATGGCCGAGCCATCACTAACCTCATACTCATTGCCATCAATAATCACCTTGCCTTGACCCTGCTCAAAGCGGAAAAACTGGTCGTTTTCATTATGTACTTCCATGCCGATCTCTTCACCTGGTTTTAAGTTCATTAAAACTAATTGGCTATGCTTTGAAGTGTAAAGAACTTTGCGAAAATTATCATTCGCTAAAGTTGCTTCTTCAATATTAGCATTAAATCCTTTCATAAGTTAAAAATTACTAATTAAATACTATCTGGTTTAAAAATTATATCAAAATTATTATTTTAAGGCAATAATAATCCCACCCGCCACAATTAAAGCTGCGCCAATACCTGCCTTTAAAGATATTTTTTCTCCTAAAATTAAAAAGGCCAAAACTATGGCGAAAATAATACTTAACCGGTCAATGGAAACTACTTGAAAAACTTTACCATCTTTAAGGGCTAAGAAATAAAATAGCCATGAAAGTGCGCCAGCAATGCCGCTTAAAAAAATAAAAAGCAAGGCCTTATGATTAGTTAATATTGAACTGATTTTATCAAGTTTCCCCTGAATTGCAATCCGATTTTGCCGAAAATCGCCACTAAAGCGGCTGTTAAAGCTGATAGTAAGGCAAATATAAGCCAGGTATAATTCATAATAAATTTATATTATTTTTTATAAAAATAAACTCCAAAAAAAGTGGCTATTGGCAAGGACAGAGCTACGCCAATACTGCCGACTAAAGCACGCACTATTTCAGTAGCTATTAGTTCATTATTTATTACCTGCGAAAAAGTCAAAAATGGCTCCTGATGCAAGCTGAAAAGGAGCAATAACGGCAAGGAAACGCCGGCATATGTTAAAAACAAAGTATTTACTATAGCCCCCAAATGAGTATTGCCAATTTCATAAGCCATGGAAAATATTTTTTTCTTTACCAATGACGGATTTGCTTCTCTTATTTGCCGTACTGCTTCAATTTGGGCAATGATTATATCGTCTAACACGCCAATGGTGCCGATTAAAATGCCG
This sequence comes from Candidatus Falkowiibacteriota bacterium, assembly GCA_016927685.1. GTDB lineage: Bacteria > Patescibacteriota > Patescibacteriia > CAIXNZ01 > CAIXNZ01 > CAIXNZ01. Next base: position 7,592 of record JAFGMD010000015.1, on the reverse strand, counting down.
GCCAAAAGCAAACCTTTAAAATCAATAGCCATGGTTGTCGCGCCAATTAGAAACATAGCATCTTCATTGGCCAAGCCGGTTAATCTTGAAAGATTTGTAAAAAGACAAGAAAGAATGATAGTAATTAATAGAGAAAAAAATACACTCAATAATGCCAGATGGGATTTACGATTAAATCCTTCAGTAACATAAATAATCAGGGCTAGAATAATAAAGCACCCTGCCACGCTAATTAATAAGGGATTTTGCCCGGCCAAAATTTGGGGTACTATGAATTTAATAATTATTATGAAACTTAAAATTAAACTGATAAGCGCCTTAAGTCCTCTTTTTTTGCCGACAAATAAAATTACTAAAGCAAAAATTAATGATAGATAAAATAAATAACTGCTTCTGACATAATCCGTAATAAAAAAATAATCATTACCCTCTGCGTCTTTATCATAAGTTACAAATACTTTGTCACCCTTTTTATAAGTATTGGCGCTAATTACTTCAATATCCGAAATACCTTCAATTAAAATTTCTTTATGTTTATAGGACCCGCTTAATCCGATTAATTTAATATTTTGTTGTATATTAATTGATCCATCTTCCCTTATTAATTCTCTTTGATCTGTAATTTCTAAAACTTTTGCCTTAAAAACTTCCCCGCCAGCGCTAATATCACTTTGAGCAAGACAAAAAAGGGGCAAGATAAAAAAACTAAATAATAAAATAATAAATAATTTAAACCTCATAATTTAATATTTAATGCATTATTTTATATCTTCTAAAATTTTATTTTTTATTTCTCCATTAAACCCTGAATAGGCCTTTTCTTTGATAAAAATAATTGGATAATAGCCAAAATTATCTGAAACGCCCTCGCTTTGGCCATATTTATAAATATAACTTGACAAAATATCGCTAAAACTATCTTCTCCGACTAAATGCTGCTCAACAGGATAATTTAAATCCTTGATAAAATCTAAAAATTCCAAACACATAGATCCCCTGCCATTATGAAATACCACAATTTTTTCATTTATCACTGGCCTCGGCTTTGTTTCTATATCTATTCCTATTTCTGATTTTTCATGTCCTAATTTTAAATAAAAATAATAACCTGCCAAACAAGCAGTTAAAATTACCAAAATCAAAATTATAATAATAACATTTAACTTCCCTCCCATATTTTATTTACTGATTATATATTATTTAATAATTTTTATAGCATTGCCATTGACCAGAGCAATGGTAATTTTTTTGTATGCTGCGCTTAAAATCCTCTGATATGTTGATTGAGAGGTGTGCATTTTTTTTGCTGCTTTTTCCTGCTCCAAGCCGTCAATGTTCCTTAAGCGTAAAGCTTCGATTTCTTCCCTAGTTAGTTCTGTCACATCTAAAAATCTCATAGGAACGCCCTGTGGCTTAAAATAAGTAATATTCGGGTTAAATCTGATGCGTCTGCAAAGTCTCGGTCTCGGCATATTACTTTCTTAATAAATTAATATTGCAATTCGGACATTTTATGTCTGAACAAGGAATACCTCTCTGGTGCGATATTTTATAACCACATTTTTCGCAGACACAATATCCGACTGGACCCCTCCCGCTTGCTTCTTTCACTTCTTTTTGAAAACGCCCCCTTCTCTGCCAGCCAAAACCATGGCTAAAATCTGGCTTATAAAATCCGGTCTCTACTTCATGACTAACAATTTGGATAGAGATAAATTCCAAAGATTCTATTGCCTGAATAAGCTTCTCTCTTAAACCATTAGAAATTTTAGTTGCTTCTTCCACACTTAGATTACTGGGTAAATCTATTTCTAAATTCGCGCTAACAGCAGAACCTTTTTTCTGCGTTTTTAAGGAATCTATTTTAATTTTTTGTTCTTCGGCTATTGATCTAATTTTTTCTTCTATTTCTTCGCCAGCTGAAATATCCAGCAATGAGTCAACTGCTTCTTTGCCAATTGAAAATGATTCTTTAATAATATATAAGCCGACTAAAAGGGCTAAAAGCGAATCTATATATATCCAATATTTTGTTAATAATAATCCAATAAATACTCCTAGAGAAGCAAGGACATCGACTCTGGAATGCATCCCATCAGAAAGCAGAGAAACTGAATTTTCTTTTTTCCCATATTTTATCTTCAATCTCGCCATAATCTCATTAATCACAGCCGATACCAGCATTACGCTCAAAGCAAGATAGCTAATAGTTATTGGCGAAGGATTTCTAAATTCACGAATTGATTCGCCTGCAATAAATAAACCCGTTAAAAACAAAATTATAGTAATTATCACGCCAGCTAAAACTTCAAATTTATAATGCCCATAAGGATGTTTTTTATCTACTGGTTTTTTAGCAATTTTAATGCCAATAAAACTTATCCCCGATGATAATATATCCATGCCTGAATGCAGGCCTTCGGCAAAAATAGCCCCAGAACCTGATATAAAACCGATTGTTAGTTTGCCCACAGATAGAAATAAATTGGCTAAAATTGAAATTAATGCTATTTTTTCTTTCATTTTATTAAATTCAAATAATATTTAATTAAACCCAGCCTTTCATTAAAGATAGAATCATGGCAGTTGCAATTATTAACATTAAAATACCGGCGATTAAATGCAGCAATCTTATTCTTCTAAGTCTTATTTCTTCTAATTTAGCAGTCGTAGACAATCCCTTATAAATTAATAATGAAAGAATTATCAAGGGTGAAATAAAAACTAAATTATAAAGTAATAAATAAAAAAATCCTGTGCTTCTAGTGACTTCTCTCGCTAATAATCCAAGAATGACTATATAGGGGCCGCCAGTGCAAGGCAATTCAAATAAAGATACGGCCAAGCCGGCAATAAATGCTCCAAAAGGAGTTGTCGCGCTATTTAGGATTTTTTTCATAGTTGGCCGCCAGCTAAGAGGAACTTCCATTAAAAATCCCTTACCATACCAAAAATAATCTTTAATATTTAACAAGCCAACTATTACCGCTAAAATCGTAACTATAGAATAAAAAGTATGGCTAATCCCGCTTACTTGTAGAGCGGAAAATAAGCCGCAGCCCATTAAAAAATATGATATATATATAGAAGCGCTAAAAGCCAACCCGAATTTCAAAGCTCTCTTTTTGTCTGTTATGGCTAAGGCGGCAGTCATTAAAATAATTAAGACGGCAAAAGCGCAAGGATTAATCGCGTCAACCGCGGCCGCAAAAATAACAATAGGAATAGTAAGACTTTGCATTATTTCTTTTTTTTCGGGATCAGTTGAGGGTGAACTCTCTCCAACCAACTGCGTTGTTTCAGAAGTGGCGCGTTTATATTCTGGGTCACTGCAGTTAATTTCTAAACATCTTTTTATTTGGTTTTCCATGGAAACGCCTATGGCATTGCTAAAGCCAACAAAAATTCTATCATCAATAAAAACTGTCGGTACGCCTTCAATTGGCGCATTAAAATCCTTAGACATTCTCTCAAACAATTCTCTTTCTTGCTGATTTTGATAGACTTCATGCTCATGGATTATCAATGAAGAATATTTATCTTTAATGCTATCTAAAAATAATTTTAAGCTACCGCAATGGGGGCAACCCTGACCATAGAACATGTGCAGATGAATGTCATTTGGTTTTTCAATAATATCTTGAGCATAAGAATTTGACGAAAAAAAGATAACCAAAACAACCACTACTAAAAAAATCGCTGTTATGGAAAACTTTTCAAATTTTAAAGTCATATACACTATTTTATTATTTTTTTAATAATTTTTCGAAACAATTCTTGATAAACAGGGTTTATTTCGGTTATCGGTTTCATTTTAATAGTTGAGTCAATAAAATCTTTTTTATAAGGAATCTTGCCGATAATCGGAATATTGTTCTTTTTGGCGAATTTTTCTATTTTTAAATAAAATTTTTCCGCTAAATCATATTTATTAATGACAATTCCATGCGGAATATGAAAATGCTCAGCCAAATATAATACTCGCTTCAAATCATGCAAAGCCGACGGCGTCGGCTCAGTAACCGCCACTATATAATCAGTACCGACTAAGGATGCAATTACTGGACAGCCGATGCCAGCAGAAGAGTCTATTAAAATTATTTCTGATTTTAATTTTTTAATAATATTTTCAGATTTTTTTCTTACTTCGGCAACCACCTCTCCTGAAGCCAATTCGCCTAATTTGAGTTCCCCTGAAATCAAGTTTACGCCATAATTTTTTCCCCTATAAATGGTGCCTATCTCTTTTCTTGTTTCGGAAATTGCCTTTTGCGGACAAGCCACAATACAAGCTTTACAACCGACGCAAGCGTCTTTAATAAAAGCTGGGTATTTATTTTTAACAAAAACAATGGCATTCTGCTTACATACAGCGGCGCATTGGCCACATTTTATGCATTTCTTAAAATCCCATTTGGGTATTGGCTGATAAATTTTGCTGTATTGTTTTTTCCTAACGGAAAGTAAAAGATGATCATTGGGGCATTCCACATCCAAATCCAATAAAGCGGTTTTTTTATTTTTAGCAAACTCAACCGCCAAAGAAGTAGCTACCATTGATTTGCCAGTACCGCCCTTTCCGCCCGTTACTGCAATTTTCATGTTTTTAATATTTCAATTTTTATTTAAAAAATTAAATTCTAATGAATCTCACAGATAAAATTAATAATATGCCAATGATAAAAACGCTAAAATAAATTAAATTATTTTTAAAAGAAGATTCTTGTTTAATTTCAGGAATTAAATCTGAACAGGCAATATATATGAAATTACCGGCGGCAAAAGGCACCAAAAAAGCAACATTTATTTTGGTGGACAAAAAATAAGCTATTAATCCGCCTAAAACGATTGTTAGGGCGGAAAGAAAATTAAAAAATAATGCTTTTTTCTTCTCCCAACCGCCGTGGATTAAAATGCCAAAATCGCCTAATTCCTGAGGAACTTCATGAGCGGCACAAGCTAACCAAGTGACTAAACCGACTTTTATATCAACAATGAATGCACTGGCAATAGCTAATCCGCCGATAAAATTATGAATGCCATCAGCAATTAAAATTAAGTAAGTAACCGGCTTTTTGTGTTCAGAAGGTAGTTTATGACAATGATGCCATTGTATAAATTGTTCCATTAAAAAAAATAAGGAAAAACCAAATAAAAGCCAAATAAATACTTCTAGTCCGGTACCCATCTCAATGATTGACTCAGGAATCATATGTAAAAATGCCCCGCCAAGCAGTGCTCCGGCTGATAAAGCTACCAAGGGAAAAATAATTTTTTTTAGTCTTTTTTCATTTAAAAATAAAGTGAGCAAACCTACCCAAGCTATAAGACTCATTAATAAAGTGCTGATAAGAATCAAAATAAAAATTTTCATAAATATTTTACAAATTTATTATTCTTTTTTACAAAAAAAATTTTTAGGTTAAATTAATTTTGTTAGACAATTAAAAATCCATAATAATTAATGTACTAATTACTATTTTCATATTTTCTTATGTTCCTCACATACATCTTCTAATCCTGCTTTTTCAAGTTTATTACTCTGCCAAAGCTTAAGGCAATCTTTAACTGTTTCATCTCGACAGATATAAACCTCTATTCCTAAATCTTGGCATAAATTTAAAGCTCTTGGCCCAAGATCATGACAAATTAATACATCTGCTCCATGTTCTTTCATTAATTCGGGGGGTAGAATTGATCCACCCATATGTTCGCCAATATTATCAACAATTTCAATTACTTCGCCTTTTTCGTTTAGAAAAGTGTAAGTCAAGCAACGGCCAAAATGGTCAGCGATTTGATCATTCAAGCCATTTCTGCTATTTGTTGGAAAAACTATTTTCATATCATATTAATTAATCTTCTTTAGTTTTTTATCTATAAATTCTTGCAATATATCTTTTATCCTTCCTTGGCCTGTATAAATTTCAATATTAAATTGCTTCAAAACATCTTGTGCTCTAGGCCCGACATTACTTGCTATTACTATATTAACATCTTTTTCTACTAATAATTGAGCGGCTGATATACCAGCCCCGCTATTTTGATTAATGCTTTCATTTTTTATTACTTCAATATTCTCTATTTTATTATCCTTAATCTGAGCAATAATAAAATATGGACATCTGCCAAAAACATCAGAAATATTGTTTTCAACATCTTTCCCTGTTGAGCTTACTGCTACTTTCATATGATTATCTTAAATAATTATATCTATCTTATTTAATTATAAAACAATTTGCCCTAAATTTAAATATAAGGCAAATTGTTTTTATTTTTGGCCTTTTAGTTGAGACAGACGGGCTTTTATTTCTTTAAGCTCTTCTTCTAATATTTCAGCTTCTTCAGAAAGTATTTCTGTTTCTTCTTTTTTGGTTAAATTGGGGGCGGGATAATAACCCCAAAATCTTCTCCACCCCAAACCTTGACCACGAACTCCACCTCTGCGTCTATAACCCATTCCTCCACCGCAAGGACCCATACCCCAGCCACTGCCAGGGCCATAACCCATTGGTCCAGTTCCGTTATATCTTGGCATAAATTTATTCTTTATTTTTTAATTATGGCAATTCGACCTTAACATTGCCTATTATGAATATACATTCATAATTAATTTATGTCAAATTATTAATTTACTCAATAATAAAAAAATGCTATAATTTTTATATGTTCTGGATAATTATCACATATATATTATTCCTAGTTGGCTTTGTCGTATTGATCAAGGGCGCTGATTTATTAGTGGATGGTTCCTCAGCTATCGCCAAGAGATTTAATGTTTCCTCTTTTGTAATTGGGCTAACAATTGTTGCTTTTGGCACTTCTATGCCTGAATTAATAATTAATATTTTTTCTAGCGTTGAAGGCGCATCAGAAATCGCAATTGGCAATATCATTGGCAGCAATATAACTAATATAATGCTAATTTTGGGCATTGCTGCCTTTATCTATCCCCTTACTTTAGAAAAAGGAACGGTTTGGAGGGCCATTCCCTTAAGTCTTTTAGCAGCCATAATGGTTTTAATACTATCTAATGATAAACTGATTGAAAATCGTATCTTTTCCGAATTAAGCCGCATCGATGGTTTAGTATTAATCTCATTTTTTATTATCTTTCTTTATTACACTTTTGGCATAAAAAAAGTTCAAAGCGAGGAAGTGGTAAAGATAGAAAGCTTAACATTTTCACGAGCCATAATCTATATCTGCTTGGGCTTAATTGGCCTGATGCTAGGAGGCAAATGGATTGTTGACGGGGCAATTTTTATTGCTAACCAACTTAATATTAGTCAAGCCTTAATTGGTCTTACTATTATTGCTATTGGCACTGGCTTACCAGAATTAACAACTTCAGCTGTGGCAGCTTATAAAAAGAAGGTTGACATTGCAATGGGTAATGTAATTGGTTCAAATATTTTTAATATTTTTTGGGTGCTCGGAATAAGCGCTATGATCAGGCCATTACAATTTAATATAGTGCTAAATTATGATATTATATTTCTAATTTTTGCTTCACTGCTTATATTCCTATTTATGTTTCTGGGGAAAAAACATGTATTAGAAAAATGGCAAGGTTTTACTCTGATTATAAT
>JAFGMD010000014.1 GCA_016927685.1 Candidatus Falkowiibacteriota bacterium | reverse complement strand
AATAAATTACATGCCAATGCTAAAAAAAGCGAGAATAATAGAATGTTGGCAAAAACATAATTATTAAAACATCCAAATATTATAAATAATAAGATTATTACAGTAAGCCCTATAATTAAAAGCAATTTGTTATTGTATTCATCATTAAGCTCATTCTTTTTAATATATTTAGTAAAATGCCAAAAATATTTAATAAATAAAATAATTAATAATAATATGCCTAAAATACCAATACTATTTAGAATTTCCATCCATGCATTAGAATTTTTTTCAAAACCTAATTGCCACAAAGAACTCAAATTATATTCAATGGGTTTATATTTATAAAAACTATAAGAAAAATTACCAGGTCCAACGCCTAAAAGCATATAATCAGAAAGTGTGTTTTTGGTAATTTTCCAACCAAAGGAATTGGGCAGGTTTAATTCTAAAGGAATTGATAAATTTAATAGATTATTTAGAGGTAGAATTAATGCGAAAACTGTAAGCAATATTAATAGCGTTAAAATCACAACAACTTTATTTGAAAAATATTGAGATTTGAACGAACTAAAAAGAATAAAAAAGAAAATTGATATAATCAACAGCAATAAAGCAATTTGATTGTGAAATATGTATAGGGCGGTGATGTTTATTAAAGCGCAAGCTAGGCTGAATATTCGCTCGAATTGATTGTTTGAAGAAAAAAATATAACTCCGCCCAAAATTACACTTAAAACTAAAAGAAAATTCAATGTATTTGCTGAAGCATTAAACAACAAAAGGATTGATAAGTCGCAAAAAGAATTGACTATATTAAATAAGAGGATCAAAAAAATCGAAATATTTAGAAGAATAAATAATTTCTTAATATTTTTCAGATTATCAAAAAATCGGCTAACCAAAAAATAAAATACTGCTAAAAATAATATGGTAATGAAAGAATGAGATACATCAAAATTAAATCCCAAAAAACTATTTAAACGATCAATTGAAAGGAGCGATGATAATAAATAAATAAATACAAATATTATTATCGGAATATCTAATATAAAAAAATTAAATTCAATTTTTTTACTATAATATAACTTTAATAACCAAAAAAGTAATCCTAAAATTACTAAAATATAGAATAATATAATTTTACTATATTCGACAAAACTATCATTTAATGGCAAACAAATTAAAGGAATAAAAAAAACTGCCAAATAAATTGTCAGCCTAATTATTTTTTCAAATAATAATTCCTTTGACGTTTTGAAGGTTGTCCAGAAATTTCTTATTGTAATCAAAACAATTTCCATGGTTATTCGGCTAATTTTCTATAAATTTCATTAAAATCCTCTTGAGAATGAAATTGTATTATTATTTCTCCTCCCTTGCCTTTCTTTTTTATTGTGACTTTATGCCCCAAGGCATTGCGTAAATTAGATTCCCTTTCCATTGTCAGCGGATCAATAGCTAGTGTTCGTGTATGGCTTTTTACTTTTACTCTTTTTACCTGATCTTCTGCCTCTCTAACCGTCATTTGATTCTGCATTATTTTTTTCAACAGTTCAAGCTGCTTCGTTTCGTTATCTAGGGCAGCTATTGCTCGGGCATGACCCTCAGAAATTTTTTCATCTAAAATTGCTTTTTGCGCATTTTCTGGTAAAGCTAATAACCTCAAAGTGTTGGCAACTGTCGATCTTTTTTTGCCGATTTTACGAGAGACTTCATCTTGAGTCAAATTAAACTCATCCATTAATCGCTTATATGACAAGGCCTCTTCTAAAGCATTTAAATTTTTGCGTTGTAAATTTTCAATCAAGGCCAATTCCAGCTTTTCTAGCTCCTTGGCTTGTCTAACGATTGCAGGAACAGTTGGTAAATTCAAAAATTGTGCGGCTTTTAACCTTCTTTCGCCGGCAATAAGCTGGAATTTATCGTCATCTAATCTTGTAACAATCAAGGGCTGGATAATACCATGTACTTTTATAGAATTTATCAAGTCCTCTAGTTCGGTGCGGTCAAATCTTTTTCGCGGCTGGTGGGGGTTTAATTGAATTTTTTCAACTTCAATATCTAAAATTCTATTTTTTTCATCAATTTTATTTATTTCTTCATTAGAAAACTTGGCTTTAATTGGTTTTGATGGTAAAAGTGCATTAAGGCCGCGTCCCAAGGGCATATTTTTTATTTTAATAATAATTTAAATTAGTTAAATCCATAATCTCACGCGCTAAACGCTCATATGCTTTCGCTCCTTTTGACTTAGGATCATATTCTAAAATACTTTTTCCGAAGCTTGGCGATTCTGTCAAACGGATATTACGCGGGATAACAGAGCGGAAAATTCTATTGGGAAAATATTGATAAAGCTGATGTAATACTTCGTCTGATAATTTAGTCCTCTTATCATACATAGTTAAAACAGCTCCGAGAACCTCCAAGCTTGGCTTAATATTAGTTTTAATTAAATTAATTGTATTCATTAATTGGCCTAATCCTTCTAAGGCATAATATTCCGCCTGAACGGGAATTAATAATTTTTCTGCTGCAACTAAACTATTCAATGTTAAAAGCCCTAAAGATGGCGGACAATCAATAATAATGTAATCAAAATCATTACGAATAGGCAATAAAGCATTTTCCAATCTTGATTCACGATTTTCTAAATTAACTAACTCGATATTAGCACCTGCTAAATTAGGACTAGCCGGAGCAATTTTATAGCCCGAAATCGTAGTATTTAATAAAACATCCTTAAGATTCAAATCGCCCAATAAAGCTTCGTAAACGCCTTTATCTAGCTTATTGTAATCAATGCCTAAGCCGCTGGTAGCATTGGCTTGTGGATCAACATCAACTAAAAGTACAAATTTGCCCAAATTAGCTAAATAAGCCGCTAAATTAACGGCTGTAGTGGTCTTCCCGACCCCTCCTTTTTGATTGACAATAGAAATAATATGGCCCATATTATTAAAAAAATGGGATTTGTTGCTTAGTTTAGTTCTATTTTATACTCTTTTGACAATTTTGTAAAATTGTTATAAAATGGTATATATTTAGCTTATGCCGAAGTGGCGGAATTGGTAGACGCGCACGACTCAAAATCGTGTGAGGGCAACTTCATGAGGGTTCGATTCCCTCCTTCGGCACCATAAGCCAGGGTAGCTCAGTTGGTTAGAGCGTGGGACTCACCCTGCTTCATTTATGGCGGAGTAGCTCAGTTGGTAGAGCACAGGACTCATAAGCCTGGTGTCGAGGGTTCGATTCCCTCCTCCGCTACATAATTTTTTAAATTTCGCAGGGCAAGTAAGCCCGAGTCGAGCCTGTCCGCCGAAGCGATAGCGAAGGCGGAGGTTCAACTCCCTCCCCTGGTACTATATGTTTATTACCGTTCATGGCACAATCGGCCTAATTATCGGTACTTATAGCCAAAATCCGATTTTGGCTTTTTTTCTTGGCTTAATTTCTCATTATTGCTGTGATATAATACCTCATGGAGACACCAAAGCTCCTAAAAAATATAATAATCTTATCTATTGGGGTTTGGCCGGCATTATTGATATTTCAATTTTATCTATAACACTGCTAGGTTTATTGATTACCAGTAGAATAAATATCTATAATCCTAATATACCGGCTGCTTTTTTAGGAAGTGTTCTGCCTGATTTTTTATTGCTTGGCTATTTTCTTTCTAATAAAAAAATATTTATAATACCCTTTAAAATACATTATTTTTTTCATAATATTGTCTCTAAAAAATATGAATGGCCCTTTTGGGCCGGACTCGGATTCCAGATAATAATTTTTATTACATCAATAATCATTTATATAAAAATATGCTAATTTCAGTCCATGCGACAATAGGCGCGGTAATTGGTGAAAAAATACACTATTCTCTCTTTGCCTTTGCTCTGGCTTTTTTATCGCATTTTGTTTTAGATATTATTCCGCATGGCGATAAAGCATTAATAAAAGCTTACCGTAACGATTTCAAAAATAAGGCCATGCTTTATTTGATAATTTTTGATGTAATATCAACGGTAATATTGCTTGGTTTAATGTTTTACTTACGCAAATTAACTTATAGTCCAGCTGTGCTTTGGGGTATTATCGGCGGTATTTTGCCTGATGTGATGGTGGCGATACATGAAATAACGCATAAACAATTTCATCGAGCCCATAAAGCCCATGATTGGGCGCATGAAAAGTTGAAGTGGAGCCTACCATTGAATTTAGCGCTTGTTTATCAAATAATTATTCTTTATCTATTATTGAGAAACTAGAATAAAAAAATTGGCCTTTCGGCCAATTTTTTATTTTATAAATTTTTATATAATTCTATAGTTTTTTTGGCACATTCTTCCCATGTGAAATTTTGTGCGATCCCCCTGCCTTTTGTCGCTAAATCCTCTCTTAACTTATCATTATTTTTTATTTTAAATAATCCATCTGCTATTGAATCAATTTTATAAGGATCAATTAAAACAGCATTGTCGATTACAATTTCAGGAATTGAAGAAATGTTTGAAGTAATAATAGGCACGCCCAAATTCATAGCTTCTAAAATCGGCAAACCAAAACCTTCATATAAAGTAGGAAAAACAAAAGCAAAAGAATTTCTTAACAAATATACTTTTTCTTCTGTATTCACATAACCGATATTAATTACCTTTTCCTTTAAGCCGAGATTTTCTATTGTTTCAAAAATTGGTTCAAACTTCCAGCCCTTCTTGCCCGCCAAAATAAGCTTAAATTCATTATGCTTTTTTAAAAATACATTAAATGCCTCAATTAACCTGACTAAATTCTTGCGCGGCTCAAGCGTACCTAAATACAAAAAATACGGCTTGGAAATTTTAAGTTCGGGTTTAATCTTTGCTTCGTCAATTATAAGCTGGCTAAAATCTTCAACCCCTTCATGGATTACCTCCACTTTTTCCGCTTTAACTTTAAAAATATTAATGATGTCATTTTTAGTATTTTCCGAGACAGCAATAATTTTTTTGGCCTTACGGATAGAAAAAGGTATAGTAATCATTTTTGTAAAATATTGGTGGTCTGGAAACCATTCTGGATTTTTATATAAAGCTAAGTCATGAATGGTCAAAATAGATTTGCTTAAATAAAATAAGGGAATAATATTCGCCGGATTATGATAAATATCTAATCTATAAAGTTTTAAAATATGAGGTATAAACCAATGTCTGTAAAAAAATGGTATCTTGCCAATATTTTCTAGGCCAGGAAAATATATAATTTTTACATTATTTTGCTTAAATTCATCGGCTTTTATTTTATGGTCATAAAAAAATAAATAATATTCGTTTTCTTTATCAATTTTTAATAAATTTTTTAATAAATAATAAACATAATGACCTACTCCGGCATTTTCGCCGTGTTTTATATCTAATATTCTTCTGCAATCAATACCTATTCTCATAATTAAAAAAGTATTTTAATTGAATTAAAAACACCATAATAAGCCAAAGTTACTACTATTCCTGCAATCATCACTCCCAAAGAAACCAAAACTGCGCCTAATTTCCTTGGAATTTGAAATAAAAATGAAGCCAAGGCTCCTGTCCAAGCGCCTGTTATAGGCAAAGGAATGGCCACAAAAATTACTAAGGCGAGTGCTCCATATTTGGCATATTTGCCTTCAAATTTTACTCTTGTATGATTAAATAGCCAAGTAAAAAATTTATTAAAAATATCAAAATGTTTCATTAAAAATTTAGAAACAGGATCAATAAAATATAAAATAAAAAATACTGGCACAATATTGCCGGCCACTGAATATAAATATGAACTCCAAATAGACATCTTGTAAGCTCCTAATGCCAGAGGTATTGACACTCTTAGCTCTGCAATCGGAATCATAGCAATTAAAAAGGTGGCTAGTTGTGGCGGAAAATTTCTAAAAATTTCTAAATAATCAATAGGCATAATTATTACCATTGATAATTATTAAAAACCCAATCAGTTATAGCTTTAACGTCCTGAAATCTATTAAAATTGCTGTCGCTGCCCAAAACAACTACAATTATTTCTTGGTTTTGTTCGCCTAGAATTTTGGTAGCAAAACAATAGCCCGCTTCCTCTAAATGGCCTGTCTTTCCGCCAACGACATTCAAATAACTGCCCAAAAGCCAATCCGTATTTCTTAGTTTAACTGTCCTTGTCTTTTCAATATCATTAATCATATATTTTACTTCAAATTCGTATTTTGCCATGCTTGTCGCTTTTTGGATGGCTTCATTTTGCAACGCACAGTATAAAAGCCTTACTATATCTTGTATATTTGATTTATTGCCAAGATGCAATCCTGTTGGGTCTACAAATTGCGTATTATTTAAATTTAAACTTTTTGCCTTAACATTCATTTCACTAATAAATTGTTCGCTGTTTAAACCGCTTGCACGCATTAAAGCGTCCGCGGCGTCATTATCGGATACTACTAAAGCCGTATAAAATAAATTTTTTAAAGTCAGGGTATCGCCAATATTTAAATAAATAATTCCCCCGCTATTTCTGTCTTCTGCTTTAATTTTTATCTCATTTTGCCAACCGGGATTATGATCTAAAAAAACCAAAGCAGTCATTAATTTAGTAATGCTGGCAATCGGCCTTATTTCCTCAATGTTTTTTTTATACAAAATCTTTCCGCTTTTAACATCAACAGCAATGGCGCTCTGCGCAGTAATTTTAATATCTAAATAATCCGTATAAATCCTTTTAGGCGCTTGCTGTTCTAATACGGCTTGATTATTATGTAAATTTAAAAAACCATCGAAATTGAAATAATTTGCTCCTAAAGCCGGGATAATAAATAAACTTAATAAAATATTTGCTAACATATAAAGATAAAAATCCCTTGGTTGGGATTTTTATTAAAATTTAAACTTTGTTTTGTTCGATCTCGCTGTCTAATGGCTTTTCCTGTTTTAAAATTTGTTCTAAAGCTTCACTGCTATTTAATTTAGCATAATCAGTAAGCTGGGCAACCTCATTAATGCCTAAATGCTTCATAAAATCAAAAGTAATTTGGTACTTTGTCATCATTTGTTCTTTATCTTCAATTTCTTCAATTAGCCCTCGCATCATTAAATTTCTCAATATAATCGCACAATTTACTCCTCTTATCAATTCTAATTCTGTTTTGGTGATGGGGCCACGATAAGCAATTACAGTTAAGGTCTCTAATGAGGCTGGAGTCAACTCCCCAGTCACCTCTTCTTTTAGAAAATCGGCAACTATTTTACCATTTTCAGAATTAGTCACCATCTGATAATTAGTGCCATTTTTTTGTAAATTAATACCCTTTTCCTTAGAATTATATTCAGTAAATAAAATATCTAATTCATTTTTTATTTCTTCTTTAGAAACATCTAACATTTCCGCTAATTTACTAATAGAAAGCGGGTGATTACTAATAAAAAGCAATGATTCTATTTTTGACTTCAGGGTCATAATTTTAGTTATTGGTTAGTGGCAATTTATAATTAGTTATTAAAAAATATTCCTATTACTAATTTCTAATATCTAATCTCTAATATCTATTTTTTTATTTCAGCCTTTTTTAAAGTTATATCTTCAAATAATTTACTTTGTTCTACCCAAATAGTCTTTTGTTTGACTAATTCTAAAATAGCTAAAAAGGAAATAATTTTTTCAGTTTTTGTCTTGGAATCGCAAATTAATTTATTAAAACTCGTACAAGCCTCTTTTAAAATTATATCCTTAATATGCTGAATTTTTTCCGATAATTTAATCACCTTTTCTAACATTCTCTTAGGCAAATTAATAACTGGCGGCAAACGTTTTAATACTATTTCAAAATATTTTTTTAGTTTGACGGTATTAATTCCTTTTGGCGCGTAAAAACCCGCTGGTAAAAAACCGACAGGTAATTTTTCTCTAGAAAAATTAAATTTCTTTTTACGTAAAATTTTATGAATATTTTTTGAAGCTTCTAAGTATAATTTATACATCTTTAGTTGCTTCTCTAAATCATATTCCTCTTCTTCAATTTCTAGGGCTGGTAAAAGAGCTTTTGATTTAATATAAATCAATTTGGCTGCTACAACTAAAAAATCCGCAGTTTGCTCCGGACTTAAATTTGGATGCAGATTCATATATTCAATGAATTGGTCAGCTACTTTGGCCAGAGATATTTTCGTAATATCCATCTGCTGACCTTCAATCAAAGTCAAAAGTAGATCAAGTGGACCCTGCCAGTCCTCAAGTTGTACCTTATATGTTTCCATTATTATCTTCTCTTTTTTGCTTTTTTAATAACTTTCTTGGCTTTTTTGACTGCCTTTTTCATGGCTGGTTTGGCAAACTTTTTTGCTTCTGAAAAAGCGCCAATTACTGGTTGTTCCAATTTTTCAAACTCTTTGACTGCCATTTCCACACTATCAGTAAAACTGCCTGTCGGAAAAATTACTTTTTTAGCTTTTTGCATGGTCTTATCCATATATACTTGCAAATCATGAAATGAACCAAAAGCTGGCAAAGCGCCTGGTTTTATTTTCAAAAGCCGCACCATTATCATTTCTTTGGGAATTTCTACTTTTTTAACCCCCATTCCCTTGGCATTCATCAATTTTTTAAGTGCACCCAAATCTAATCTTTTTGAAGCTGGTAATATAACTACTACAAAACCCTTATCTGTCTTAACTAATAAATTCTTAGCAATCTCATCCAATTTTTTTCTTAGTGTCTGTGCCGCATCATATGCCGTATAAACCTTTTTATGTGTTACTATTGCATATTTTGCTTTGCGCTTATCTAGATATTTTATAATCTCTTTTGGAATAGCCATAGATTTGTAATTAGTAATTAGTTATTAGTAATTAATGAATGGTTAGTTTTAATGGTAATCTTTTTTGTTCACCAAGTAATTTTTTAACTACTTTTTTACCTTCAGGCGTTAGCTTAATTTTCTGGATAAATGTTCTTTCTTTAGTAAGTTCGCCAAATCCAACTAAAAGCCCTTTCTTGATTAATCTTTCAATGCTATTAGTAATAGAATTTACCATTATTTCCTTACTTGGCCTTTTTTTATAAGTATGATAAAAATTAAGCAAGCCCTTGCGATCTAGCTTGTTTTTAGCGTCAAAACCCTGTAAAATTATGTACTTTTGCAGCTTTGATAAGCGCATAATTACCCTATAATTTTATCCCATTTTTTGCTATTTTACAAGATCAAAAAAAACCGACCCTATTATGGGTCGGGTTTAGGCGGCAGATACTTCTGAGCGGCTGCGCAGTCAAAACGATCTTCGCAAAAATGTCCACAAATCAATTCCCGCATAATCCATCCGAATTTGTCCAAAAAGTCAGAAACGGCTTCATTTTTGTCGGCAATATGCTGAAACCATTTGTGCTCATCAATATGTCGCCTTATGATTTCTCTTTGCACTTTCATTAAATCTTGCATATGCGTACATTCGTGCATTCCTTGGCCTGCTTTTTCTTCTGCCATAGTGCACCTCCTTATTATTAAAAAAGACCTTTTTGTAATTTTAAAATAATTATATAAATCAGTCAAATAAAAAACCGCTCACTTTCGCGAGCGGTTTAATATTTTATTCTAAATCCAATTTAATATGTAATTCTTTTAGCTGTTTTTCATTGACTTCACTTGGCGCACCTGACATCACATCTTGGGCCTGGCCATTTTTCGGGAAAGCATAAATGTCGCGGATACTTGGGCATTCCCAAAGGACCATCAACAATCTGTCTAAGCCCGGCGCAATGCCACCATGCGGTGGAGCTCCGTATTCAAAGGCTTTAATCATGTGCCCAAATTTTGCATCAACTTCTTCTTTAGCATAACCAGCAATAGCAAAAGCTTTATACATTATTTTGGGATCATGATTTCTAATTGCCCCACTGGAAATTTCATAACCATTACAAACTAAATCGTATTGAAAAGCTAATACTTCAAGCGGATCTTTTTCTTCTAGGGCTCTCATACCATCTTGTGGCATAGAAAAAGGATTGTGTGAAAAATCAATTTTTCTTAATTCTTCGTTGAATTCATACATGGGAAAATCGGTAACCCAGAGCCAACTAGCTTTCTTGGGATCTTTAAGACCAAGGCGCTTACCGCATTCGTCGCGAACAGCCCCCAAAGCCGCGCAAACTGTTTTCCAAGTATCAGCGCCAAAGAAAATTATATCGCCATCTTTTGCACCAACCTCTTTAACAATTTGTTTTGCCACATCCTCTCCTAAAAATTTTATGATTGGCGACTGCATATCTTTTTCTTTTAAAGTAATATATGCCAAACCCTTTGCCCCACGAGAGACAGCTATGCCTGTTAATTCCTCAATTTCTTTGCGAGAAAATTTAGCACCACCATCAATTTTTAAGGCATGAACAACACCACCATTATCAATAACTTCATTAAAAACAACAAAATCACTGCCTTTAACTAATTTGGTAACTGGTTTTATCTCAAAATTAAAGCGCAAATCCGGCTTATCAATACCATATTTTTCCATACATTCTCTGTAAGATATTTTTGGAAAAGGTTTTTTAATAACTTTTTTATCTGAAAATTTCTCTGTTAATTCTATCATCAATGGCTCTACTATGCCCCAAATATCTTCTTGTGTCGGGAAAGACATTTCTAAATCAATTTGATAAAAATCACCCGGATGCCTATCGTTTCTAGGGTCCTCGTCTCTAAAACACGGTGCAATTTGAAAATATTTATCCAGGCCTGCTACCATTAATAACTGCTTAAATTGCTGTGGTGCCTGTGGCAAAGCATAAAACTTCCCGGGATGCATTCTTGAAGGCACTAAATAATCACGCGCGCCCTCTGGTGAAGAATTGGCTAAAATCGGTGTTTGAATTTCTATAAAATCATGTTTATGAAAGTATTCACGCACATAGGTAATTAATTTATCACGATCTTCTACTATTTTTTGCAGCCTAGGGTGGCGCAAATCCAAAAAACGATATTTTAATCTTAAATCCTCATTAACTGGCTTTTCCTGACTGATTTCAAATGGAGGAGTTTTTGAAGTATTTAAAACTTCAACTTCTGTAATTGCTACCTCAACTTCCCCAGTTTTCAAATTTTTATTAACCATATCCTTGGGCCGAGCTAAAACCTCGCCTGAAA
This sequence comes from Candidatus Falkowiibacteriota bacterium, assembly GCA_016927685.1. Lineage (GTDB taxonomy): Bacteria > Patescibacteriota > Patescibacteriia > CAIXNZ01 > CAIXNZ01 > CAIXNZ01. The sequence continues at coordinate 14,420 of JAFGMD010000014.1, read as the reverse complement.
CTTGCAAAACCCATTCATCGCGCACCTTATCTGCTTTGTTCCAGCACTCTTGGGAAATTTTAGGGTCAAATTTAATCTGAGTTAATCCGTAACGGTCGCGCAAATCAATAAAAATAACACCGCCGTGATCGCGCCTGGTATTGACCCAGCCACATAAAGTCACTTTTTTACCGACTTGTTTCTTAGTTAAATCGCCACAGGTATTTGTTCTGAGCATATATTTTATTTTATTTATTAATTTCTAAATTCGAATACCTAAACTCTAAACAAATTCTAAATTCTAACATCAAATAGTTTAGGATTTAGGATTTAGATATTAGAATTTAAAAAAACTTCATCTCTAAATCCATTTCAAGAATAAAATGAAACAGATCTAAGGACGAAGTTTTTCTTCGCGGTGCCACCTTAGTTCTCCGGCTTGCCGGAACCCTTAATTTATCTTTAACGCAGATTCACGCCAAGTTCTACTCCCCGAAGGTTTCTTCTTGGGCCATTGCTTAGTGTTGGCTAAGCTTAAACGGCTTTAGGTAATTATATTTTAGCAATTATTAAAAAATAGTCAAGAAAAAGCCCCAAACCTTTTTGGTTCGGGGCTTAAGTTTTATTAAAGACCGTGTTTCGCTTTCCAGGCCTTGCCAAGTTCAGATGTCGCCATCCAATCCTTGGCTTTGCCCAGATTCATATTGATGGGAATACCTTGCTGACAAAGGGGGCACTCAGATTCGTGCCACATTTTCATGCTCACATCAATGAGCGGATAAAGCGTGTGCGGCTGCAAAAAGTCGCGAACCTTTTGGCCAAAGCGGTTGCAGATAGCTGCCACGCCCTGAACAATTCCCCCGGCCTTTTCCACAGCTTCAATCATTTTCTTGGCTGACATGCCCGAATTGGTCACGTCTTCGGCGACAAGAACTCTCTTATCCTTAATGTCTGGCAGATAAGGTTTGCGGAAAGAGAAAATGAATTGTGCTTTATCATCTGGGTTGGGGAACTCTTTTTCCGCATAGAGCGCCAAGATTTCTCTGTCCTTGAGGTGCTCCGAACGAGCCAGAGCCAAAAGCCCTCCCCAGAAAATAGCACCAACCGCAGGTGCTGCCACAACATCAAAGAGAATGCTCAACGTCCTGTTATTTGACATTTCCCTAGCACATGTGGCCAGAAGAAAAGGATGCTTGGAAATCATGTCCTTGTTGACATATTCGCTGCCATGAAACCACCCGCCTTCTTTTGGCGTGTAAACTAAGTGACTGCCAGTGATAATGGCTCCGGTCTCTGCGAATAATTCAGTCAGAGTTTTTGCTCCTGTCATTTCACACCTCCTTTCTTTTCCAATGCCGCTTGAATTTCTTCGAGAGTTTTCTTTGTTGCTGCGCATGGATCAGCGGCTTGAGTAATTGGCCGACCAATAATAATACGGTCGCCTCCAGATAGAATTATTTCTTCTGGTGTTCCGGTTCTTTTCTGATCGTCACCAGTTACAAATGTCCAGAGCGGCCTGACGCCAGGAGTATTCAGAGAAAGATTGATTTCTTTCCTCTTTTTGACCACCTCGACTTCTTTTGGTGAAAGCACCAGACCATCGCAGCCTGCTAACTGTACCATGCGAGCAAAGCGTACAACTCCGGCCCTTGAAGAACAAGCAAATATCTGCTGGCATTCTTCTTCATCAAACGATGTCAGAACTGTCACCCCGAGAATTTCCGCTCCTGGAAAAACTTGAGCGATAGCCGACATCCCTTCAACCCCGGCATTGGCCATGACCGTGATCAGCTCGGGTTTTGCCCTTGCTAAGAACTGACCATCAATTTTCATGGTTGCGGGAATATCAACCAATTTAAGGTCAGCCATAACTCGCAAACCCTTGTCATGAAGCTGATTAATTAAATCATAACCCCATGCTCTCAAGATGGAATTTACCTTGATGTAAACGCCAGTATCCCGTAGCTTTTCTGCCAAACCCAGGACTTTCTCCAGTACCGCATGGGTTGGCTTATCCGAATCGCCCAATTCATAATCAGCAGCGATAATTAGGCGATCTTCTGGCTTTTCAATCTTATTTCTCATTACCTACCTCCTTTTAATTTTATTTTCTGTTTCAGCGCATCCAAATTGCCAAGCTGATGTGTTTGGCAATAACTCTCCAGCTCGTTAATCAGTTTCATCATAATAAGCGGATCCTTGAAATTGGCCGTCCCAATTGCTACGGCTGATGCACCAACGCTGAAGAAGTCAAAAATATCTTGCAGCATGCTGATACCGCCCATGCCAATGATGGGTATTTTAACTGCTTGTGCGACTTGAGAAATTAAGTTCAAAGCGACCGGCTTAATAGCGGGACCTGATAGTCCACCTTGAATAATTTTACCCTTGTAGATAAAAACGCCCTTGAGCGTGTTTATCATCGAAATCACATTTGCACCTACGGCCTCAATAGCCTGTGCAATCGAGACAATGTCTGTCACATTGGGCGTAAGCTTGATGATCAGCGGCAAATTAGTTTCTCCTCGAACGGCGCTAACAACATTAGCTGCAATTTTCGGGTCGCAGCCAAAAGGTATTCTGCCTCCGTCAATATTGGGACAGGAAATATTAATTTCCAAAGCAGAAACGCCCTTTACGCGATCGAGTCTTTTTGCCATTTCGCCATAATCAGAATACTTGGAGCCAGAGACATTAATAATAACTGGCACGCCGAATTGTGCCATAAAGGGAATTTTTTCCGAAATCATAACTTCCACGCCTGGATTTTCCAGACCAATACAGTTAATCATACCGCTTGGTGTTTCCCAAATGCGCGGCTGCTTACTCCCTTCTTGTGGTTTTAATGTTGTCCCCTTAGAAACTAAAGTCCCAAGCTTTTTCAGATTCATACCTTCCAATTGGGCAAACTCTTCGGCATTGCCAAAGCAGCCAGATGCGGGCATAATCGGATTTTGCATTTTGATACCAGCGATTTCAACGCTCAAATCAACCGAGCTCATTCCAAATCACCTCCTCTGCTTTGAAAATCGGCCCATCATGGCAGACTCGTTTCATGCCCTTGGTTGTTTTAATCGAACAGCCCAGGCAGACGCCGATGCCGCAAGCCATGACCTGTTCCAAAATCGCCAGACATTCGGTATTATACTGCTGGCAAATTTCTGAAACTTTTTGCATCATACGGTTCGGCCCACAGGTAATAACAAGAAGTTTTGCTGGCTTGGAAATAATTTTTTGAGCAAACAAATCTGTAATCAGTCCATGAAAATTGATCAATCCATCTTCGGTTGCTATTTGAACTTCTTCGGGCGTATAAACTTTAAGAGGTATCATTTCTAATACATCTTTAACGCCATAGAAAACTCTGGCAATATGTTCTTGGTATTCAGAAATAACCTTTTCAAAAAAAAGTAGCGGTGCAATTCCAATTCCTCCGCCAATCAGCCAAACCTCATCATAAAGACGGGAATCAATTATTTCGCTATTGCCTAATGGACCCCACAATTTAATGGTTTGCCCATTTTTGAGCTTGCTCATCAATAAAGTATTTTTGCCGACCACTCTGTAAATAATTTTGAAAGTACTTTTTGAGGTGCTGATCATAGAAATACTAAATGGTCTGGCCATAACTGAGTCAGATGCTAATGGCTCCAGACAGACAAATTGACCCGGTGAAGTATTAGTGACATCAAAATCAAACCTCGGATACAAAGTCATTTGCCAAGTATTTTTAGCAACTTGTTCGTTTTTAATGATTTCCGCAGGCAAAACAATCACCTTATTTTCTTCCATTTTTCCTCCTTGCTCGCCGAAGCTTTAGCGTAGGCGGGCTTTTATTTTATTTTTTCAATGTCCAAATGTGTAAAAACCTTATCAAAATTGCCTTAAAAAGTCAATTGAAAAAGCCCCCTAACTTGTAGGGGGCTTTGACTTATCAATCAGCAATTTTCCATTGCGCATTTGGATAATGCCGTTTTTTATTGTCATGATAGGCCAGCCCTGTAAAATCTTGCCAGCCCAAGGACAATTTCTGGCCTTGGAATAGAATTTTTCAGGAATAACCTTTTTCCTTTTTGCTAAATCAATGACAGTTATATCAGCATGCATGCCAATTTTCAGCGTAGGTTCTTGCATATTAAGTATTTTTGCCGGATTCACTGTCATCTTGGCGATAATTTGAGGTACTGTTAAGATATTTTTCAGCCAGGTAAATGATACTGCGATTGCTGTTTCTAGGCCAATCACGCCAAAAGGCGCATCAATAAGGGGCAGTTTCTTTTCTTTTACGGTATGGGGGGCATGATCTGTCGCAATCACATCGATCGTACCATTTACTAGATGTTCAACAATCGCCTCGCGATCCTTCTCTGATCTTAAAGGTGGATTCATTTTGGCGTTTGCTCCGATTCGTTCAAAGTCTTTTTTGGTCAGAGAAAAATAATGCGGACACGTCTCGCAGGTGACATTAAGACCGCGTACTTTGAAAATTTTAATGAGCTTTACTGATTCTATGCAACTTACATGCTGGATATGAATAGGGCATCCAATTTTTTCTGCTGCCTTCAAAACCATGAAGATATAATAATATTCAGAGCCGCTGTCATAAACCGGAATAATGTTGTCTTGAGCATGAATTAAAACTGGCAATTTTAATTCCTTGCATTTTTTCAAAGCCGCAATTAATATGTTCGGGTCTTGGATAGCTTTGCCATCGTCACTGGCCGCAATAATGCCCACTTTTTTCATTCCCGCCAAATCTACCAACTCACGCCCATCCAGATTTTTGGTTAAAGCGCTGACTTGAAAGACTTCAAGCATATTCATAAGCCCTCGATTTTTAATAAAACTAGATATCTTAAAATGCTCTGGTGAATCAATTACCGGCATAGTATTGGCCATACAAACAACTCTAGTAAAACCGCCCGCTATAGCAGCTTTAGTAAAGGTGCTTACATCTTCTTTGTCAGTTTGACCGGGGATACGGCTGTGCGTATGTATATCTAAAAGTCCCGGTACCACGATTTTACCATCACAATTAATTACTTTTACGCCTTTTGCTGGCTTTAAGTCCAAACCAAAACTGATAATAATGCCATTAGAGATCAAAAGATCACTGACTTCATCTCTGTTTGTTGCCGGATCAATAATTCTACCGCCTTTTAATAGAATATCCTGCATTTTTCCTCCTTTATTTTTTAAAGTTCAATTTGTTTGACCTTATCATAAAAAGTGAAAAAGGTCAATAAAAACCCCGAACTACGAGTTCGGGGTTTATTAATTAATGAAGGTTCAAAAGCTCATTGGCTTTCTCAGGTTTTAAAATCATTGTGAGTAAAGCCATGCGAATATAGATGCCATTTTCTGCCTGCTCAAAATATTTAGCACGCTGATTTTGGTCAACACTCCAGCGAATTTCTGCGACTCGCGGCAGCGGGTGCATAATGATTGAATTTTCTGGCATCAAGCCGGCGATTTTCCGATTCATAACGTGTTGCTTGCTTACTTCTTCCAGCATATGTCTTTCTTTTTCTGTTTCTGCTCTTTCTAACTGATATCTGGTCATATAAATGACGTCTGCTTCGCTTGCAGCTTTGGCTAAATCATATTCCGTGCGCCAATTAACTCCATTATCATCAAGGTGTTCTTTGATATCATCAGCCATCTGGGCAATTTCTGGAGCGACAAAAATTATTTCTACATTCTCAAATTTTGAAAGCATATAAGCTAAGGAACGCACGGTCCGACCGCGCTTAAGATCGCCAACCATGGCCACCTTAAGGCCATCAACTTTGCCAAAGTGTTCGTTGATCGTAAAAACATCGAGCAAGGCCTGAGTAGGGTGCTGGCCTCGGCCATCACCACCATTAATAATCGGCGAGCAATTGACCAGCGCCGCCTTTTTGGCTGAACCGGTTTCTTTGTGCCGCATAACAACCAAATCCGCCATGGCCGAAACGATTCTGATTGAATCTTCCATGGTTTCGCCTTTTATGGCTGAAGAAAATTCTGCCGCATTTTCACTGGACATAACCCGAGCACCAAGGCGCCAAGCTGCTGTTTCATGCGATAAACGAGTGCGCGTGGATGGCTCATAAAATAATGTCAAAATAATATTGCCATAAAGCCAATCGACCATCTTGCCCTTGCCAAGCATCTTTTTTAAAATACTTGCCAGAGAAAAAATCTCAATCAGATGCTCTCGGCTAAATTGCTGTGCTAAAACAACATGTGGAAAATCTACGCCATCATGTTCTCCCCAGAATCTTTCTGGCATTAATACCTCCTTTTTTAAAAGTTCTATTTGTTTGACCTTAACAAAAAAGTTGTCCATTGTCAAGGGACAACTTTGTAAAATTCCATGCTTTTAATAGGCCGTTCTGTATTTACTAAGATTAATCGTTGCAAAACTTTATTAAACTCATTTATTTCATCATGCCCGTTTGTCATGCTTAAAAAATATTTTAAATCTTTCGTTTCTGCCAGCTGCAACAATTTAATAACTTTATCAGATACTTTTATATAATCTTCAATCAAACAAACCTTTTTGCAGTCCTCGCAGATTACTCCGCCTCGCGAAAAATCAAAAATGTTTTTTGTTAGTAAAATAGCCTTGTGGCAGACTAAACATCTTTGTATTTCGGGACGATAACCCAAATGGTTTAAAAATTTCAGCATGAAAATGTTGGATAAAAATAAAAGCCATTCTTTCTTATTTTCTCTTTCTTTAATTATTTCGACATCTAAAATATCTAAAAGTTCAATTAATAGTTCATATTTTTTATTTTGTGGTGTTTGACCCAATATCAAATTATAAATAATTTCAGACAAATAGTTGATAAGAAAAAAACCTATTAATTCTTTATCATTACGCAAATTTTCATATGATTTAATAATGTTAGCATTGGCTAATTTGTCAAAAACTTTTCCTTTAGCAATCATTAAATTTACTAAATAGAAGGGTTCTAAATAAGAATTTAATTTGCTGGAAATTTTTTTCGTACCTTTAGCCACAATTTCAATCTTGCCATGATCTTTAGTATAAACATAAAAAAGCCTATCATTCTCCTGATAGTCCCTTCTTTTTAAAATCAAACCAGTTGTATTATATGTCTGAGCCATAATAATTAAATTACAAGCTCCAAGCACCAAAATCCAAAACGTTTGGAATTTAGAATTTGAGATTTTGAATTTACCATGATTTTATTTATTTTTAAATTCATCCAGATAGCTTTGTAGTATAATCATGGCTGCCACATCATCATCTAGCTTTTTAGCTTTAGTTTCTCGCATTAATTTCTGAGCATAAATGCTTGTCAACTTTTCATCTTGCTCAATTATTTCTAAATTAATTCCCTGTTTTAATTTATCTATAAAAGCAACAGTGTTTTTGTATTGCTTAGAATCAACGCCTTTTAAACCAACCGGTATGCCAACAATAATTTTACCAATATTTTCCTGTTCGCAAATTTCCTTAATTTTGGCAATAGGGTTTTTTTCTTTTATAAGAATTTTAAAAGGCGTAGCAATTTTTGTTTCCAAATCAGCCAAAGCTAAGCCAATTTTATTGGCGCCATAATCAATGCCTAAATATTTTTGTTGTAAAATCATAAAATTTCCGCCATAAATTTATTAAGAGCATCCATACTGCCATCATGTGTAATTATTAAATCAAAATATTTTTTATAATCATCCAAGTTTTCATCGACTTTATCATTCAAAAAGCCAAACTTAATCAAATGGTCATATTTAAATCCTTCTACCATGCCGACATCATCAACAGAATCACCTAATAATATAACATTCTTTCTATCTTTAACCTTTTTAAACGCGGGCAAATCCTTCAAAACTGCCTCGCCTTTATTCAATGAGTGGATAATCGGTTCTTTAATTCTGACAACATTGCCCTGTTCGTCATATTCAAACGTATTAGAAACGATTTCAATATTATCACTTAATTTTCCGCGCTGTTTCAGCAAAATTGAGATGGCATCTGTGCCCAAGCCGCTTGAAGAAAAAATAATTAAAGGAATATTATTTGCTTTCAATGTATTTAAAAAATCTTCCGCTCCTTCCCGGAATTGAATATGCTCATGCTTAACAGCGCTTTCAATGTCTTTAATATTAAGACCGGAAGCTATCAATAATTTATTATGAGCACGCCACCACTCTTCCATAATTTTACTTTTTTCTTTTTTGGAAATTTTGGGGTCAAGTTCTTGAGGATGATATTTCTCAAAAAGCTCTTGCGCCTTTTGGGGATAATCGGGAGTTAAGTAATTATGCTTTCTTAACATGGAAATTATTGAAGAAACATATTCTCCATTTACAAAGGCCTTGGTAATGGTTCTGTCAAAATCAGCCAAAACATGAAGTGAATTGGGTCCTTGTTCTTTAAGTGCCTGAATAAATGCATTAATCTTTTCGGGATTAACAATAATGGTGTCTTCTAATTTTTCCATTTGTGGAATAATTTTTTCCATAGATTATATTGCTGGTAATAAATTATATTTATATTCCTCCATAATAGACGGTAAATTTCTTTTTATGCCCGAAGCTGTAATCATCTTGGAAATTGTATGCGCTTTCATTTTGTCAGAAGGATAAGGATCCATAAGATTTTTAATTAAATCGTCATCAATTTCCTTTTCCAACCACACCCTTTCTTCTTTTTTATCTAAAATAACTGGCATCCTTTTTTTAATATTATGTATCTTGCCTATAAATTCATTGGCATCGGTTGTGATCACGGAAAAAGTATCCAAAATTATATTTTTTTCTTTATAATTCCATTTATCCCAAATTCCTGCCAAGGCAAAAGCGTCATTGTCTTTTAGCTGAATATAATAAGGATATTTTTTTCCTTTAAAAGTTCGCCAGTCATAAAATCCATCAATTAAAACTAAACAACGCTGTTTTCTAATTGGAGTCCGAAAAGATGGTTTGTCAAAAATTGATTCAGCTCGGGCATTAAGTGTTTGAGCTGAAATTTTTTTAGCCGCCTCTTCATCTTTAATCCAGTGCGGAATTAAGCCCCAATAAAATAATTGTATTTTATCGGGTGTATCTTCGGTAATAACGGGAATTTTCGGCATATCAAAGCCATTGGCATAATAAATCGGCTTAAAAAGATTTGGCTTTTCAAATTTTGCGCCAAATCTTTTTTCTAAGTCTGCTTTTGTTTTATTAACAGAAACATGATAACACATATAAAATTATTGTGTTAAAATCCTAGTTTTGCCTTCGTGGTCTACGGCCACTGTATGTTCAAAATGAGCAGATAGTTTAGAATCGGCTGTAACAAAAGTCCAGCCATCGTCTAATAAATTAACCTGCCAATCACCGACATTGACCATGGGCTCAATGGCAATGGTCATGCCTTTTTTAATTTCAATCAATTTGCTTTCCTGTGTAACATAATTTGGCACATTTGGGTCTTCATGCACTTCTTTGCCAACGCCATGACCGACTAATTCCCGCACTACTGAAAAGCCATTTTTTTCCGCGTGTTTTTGAATAGCTTCAGCCACATTGCTTAAATGGTTACCTTCTTTTACTTGTTCGATAGCTAAATTTAATGCACCCCTAGTTATATCAATTAATCTTTTAGCATCTTTGCTAATCTCACCAACGCCGACCGTTATAGCCATATCTGTAAAATATCCTTGATATTGCATGCCAATATCTAAACCAATAATATCCCCTTCTTTTAAAATTCTATCTGGAGTTGCGCTACCATGCACCACCTCCTCATTAATAGAGGTACATAAAGTAGAGGGAAATGGCTTTTGGTCAGAAGAACTTTTATAATTTTTAAAAGCTGGAAAACCGCCTCGTTTTCTTATTAGTTCTTCGGCTAACTTGTCCAATTCCAGCGTGCCAATACCAGGACTTACCTTATCAGCAACCTCCTTCAATATTTCTGACAAAATCTTCCCGCCAATTGCCATTATTTCTATTTCTTTTTGAGTTTTATAAATTATCATTATTTTACTCTACGCTTTTTAAATTCAGATAATATTAATGAAAAAACCTTCTTAATGGGCTTTTGACCATTGATTTTTATTAGTTTACCCTGTTTTTTATAATAGTCAATAACCGGTTTAGTTTCTTTACGATAGACCGCCAATCTCTGTTTAATCGCCTCAGGATAGTCATCAGCACGTTTAATTAATCGTCCGGTGCATTTGTCGCAAATCATGTCAATTTTAGGTCTTTTAGTTATAACATGATAAGTTTCTCCGCATTTACTACACACTCTTCTGCCGCCCAATCGCTTTAATGTTTCGCTTTGACTAATATCGATTAATATCGCTAAATCAATCTTGCGCATTTTTGCTAAATACTTTGCTTGATTTAAACTTCGCGGATAACCGTCTAAAATTACTCCGACCCTATATTTTGGCTTTTTCAATTCGGCTTCCATCATATTATTGGTAATATAATTCGGACCTAAAACTCCCTTTGTCGTAAATTTTAAAGCTAGTTTGCCAAGTCTAGTTTTTCTTTTAATATTATCCCGATACAAAGCGCCGGCCGAAACTGTCGGCAGTTTAAATTTTTTGGCCAGCATTTCACCCTGTGTGCCTTTACCCGAGCCCTGAGGGCCCATTAAAACAAAATTCATAATATTTAATTAATAAAATAAAAAGGGATTAATTCCCTTTTTATTATATCATAGTCGATTTAAGATAAAAATTATAAGCCCTCGTAATCGCGCATAGTTAATTGCGATTCAATTTGCTTTACAGATTCAATAACTACGCTAACAACGATTAATAGGCTGGTGCCACCAATAACTAAATTCAAGGTACCTGTAAATTCCTGGATGACAAGCGGTAAAACTGCAACTAAACCTAAAAATAAAGCGCCAGCAAAAATTATTCTGTTTGTTACAAAACCTAAATATTCTTCGGTATGTTTGCCTGGTCTAATGCCCGGGATAAATCCACCGTTTTTTTGCAAATTATCAGCAATTTGCTGAGGATGAAAAATTACTGCAGTATAAAAATAAGTAAAACCGAAGACAAATATAAAATATAAAATTCCGTAAATTAAATTGTTCTGAAAAACAGAAATTATGAATTGTGCAGCATCAACAATTAACTTTGTTTTCGCATGAATAAAAAAGTTGGCAATCATAGGCGGAAAAATTATCAAAGAAATGGCAAAAATTATCGGAATCACGCCAGCCATATTTACGCGTAATGGTAAATATGTATTTACGCCGCCATACATACGGTGTCCACGAATATGGCGCGCATAAGAAACTGGCACATTGCGTGTACCTTCGTTAATAATTACGACTACCACAATTGTAACCAATGCTATTCCTGCAAAAACAATGAGATTAAAAATCTGAGTCGGATCAAAAACCACAATAGTCTTTTGTAGTATCTGAGGCAAGCGATCTATAATACCAGCAAAAATTAAAAGTGAAATACCATTACCTATTTTTCTTTCCGAAATTAATTCACCGATCCACATTAAAAATACCGTGCCTGCTGACATAGCAATTAATGCGGAAATTAATTCAAAAGATGAAGTAAAATTAATAATCTGATACGATGATTGGCTTCTTAACATAGAAATCATGCCATATGACTGCAAAAAAGCTAATGGCACAGTTAAAATTCTAGTCCATTGATTTATCTTTTGGTAACCGCCGGGCTCTTTAGAAAGAGCTTCTAATCGCGGAATAATCATGATTAATAATTGAAAGATAATTGAGGCAGTGATATAGGGGCCAACACCCATAGCTACAACTGAAAAATTCTGCATTGAACCGCCAGAAAAAATATTAATCAAACCAAAAATTTGATTTGAATCAAAAAATTCTTTTAAATTCGTTACATCAACACCAGGCAGAGGAATGTGGCCGGCGATTCTAAAAACTACTAATAAACCAAGAACAAAGAAAATGCTGTTGCGCAAATCCCTAATTTTAAAAATTTGTATAATTTTATCAAACATAATTTATGATTTTTTTTCTACCTTAGTCTCATTTGTTTTCTGCTTCGGCAAAATAACTTTACCTCCGGCCTTTTCAATTGCGACTGCTGCTGATTGTGAAACTCTTACTCCTACTACGGTCACTTTTTTAGTAATTTTACCGTCTCCTAATATTTTAGCATTATATTTTTGGTCAGTTAAACCTTTTTGAAATAAACTCAAGGTATCAATAACATCCCCGTTTTTATAGTTTTTATCAATAATATCTAAATTAACAATGGCAGATTTTGGCTTTAAGCTCTTAAAACCGCCTAATTTGGGTATGCTTTGAATGCCTGATTTTAATCCTTTCAATTTTAAACCGCCGCGACCGCCGCTTCTGGATCGTTGTCCTTTTTGCCCGCGAGTGGCATAAGTACCGTGGCCAGAAGAATCACCTCGCCCAATTCTTTTTTTATTTTTTTTAGCGCCACGCGCTGGTCTTAAATTGTATAACTTTAAAGCCATATAATATTAATTATAAATAAATTATTTTTTCTCTTCATCCGCTATAGTATTGGCGGAGGTGGATTCTTTTTGCTCACTTTCGGCTTTTTTCACTTTTTTAAAACTTTGTAAAGCTAACATAGCCGCTTTAACATTATTAATCTTATTTTTTGACCCTAAAATTTTGCCAGTGATATTATCAATGCCTGCTAATTCACATAAAATTCTGACTGCCCCACCCACTTTAATGCCAGTGCCTTTTTTGGCTGGCTTTAATAAAACTTTAGCTGCTCTATATTTAATTAAAACTGGATGCGGTATAGTGCCGTCAGTCAAGGGAATATTGATAATATTTTTTTTGGCCTGATTAAACCCTTTTGTAATAGCTATAGAAACATCAGATCCTTTAGCCACGCCTACGCCAAATTTTCCCTTTTTATTGCCAATACCAATACAGGCACGAAAACGCATTCTTTTGCCGCCTGAAGTTACACGAGTAACCCTTGCCAAATCAATAGTTCGCTGCTCAAACTCCTCGTCTCTTTTTAATTCTTTCAAATTTTTCTTTGCCATATTTCATTATTTATATATTAAAATTCTAAACCTGATTCACGGGCACCATCTGCAACAGCCTTAACGCGACCATGATATTTATATCCAGCTCGATCAAAAACAACCTGTTTAATTCCCTTAACAGAGGCTTTGGAAGCTAATAATTTCCCGACTTCCTTTGCTTTTTCTGTTTTAGTAGCTTTTGTTTTACCTTTTAATTCTAAATCACTGGCGGAAAACATTGTCTTGCCAGATAAATCATTAACCAGTTGAGCATAAATATGATTCAAACTACGAAAAATATTTAATCTCGGCTTTTTTTCTGTGCCTAAAATTTTTGCCCTAACTCTTTTTCGTCTTGCTTCTCGTTTTTCATTTTTAATTTTTGCTTGCATATATGATTGTTTAAATTTATGCGGCTGCTTTAGCTGCTGCTTTGCCTGGTTTTTTCTTAATGACTTCATCTGCGTATTTAATGCCCTTGCCCTTGTAAACATCTGGCTTTCTTATGCGGCGCAATCTAGCCGCTGTTTCACCGACTAATTGCTTATCAATACCGCTTAAGGTAACAATATTTTTATCTAATTCTGCCTTAATTCCATCGGGTAAAATAAATTCAACCGGGTGGGAAAATCCTAAATTTAAAACTATTTTATTACCCTGCAGAGCCACTCTAAACCCAACGCCTACAACCTCCATCTTTTTCTCATAACCTTCTTTTACGCCAATAACCATATTATTAATTAATCTGGAGAAAAGACCCCACAAAGCTCTTTGATCAACATTATTATCATCTTTTACATTAACAATAATTTTGTTTTCCTTTATTTCAACTATAACATCAGGGTGAAGCTTTAAATTTAATTCACCTTTTGGCCCTTTCACATTAATAACCCCGTTATTAATCTTAACTTCAATACCGCTAGGGATTTCTATGGGTTTTTTACCGATTCTCGACATAAAATTATTTTAATCGAAATAATAATTAATTATCAAAATTACCAAATTTCGCAAATGATTTCTCCGCCGACACCCTTTCTTCTTGCTTCCTTATTGGTCATTAACCCGCTGGAAGTAGAAATAATGGCAATGCCTAAATTATTTAAAATTCTTGGCATCTTATTTTTACTAGCATAAACGCGCTGACCAGGTTTACTAATCCTCTGAATATGCATAATTGCTGGCTGCTTATCTTCTTTATATTTTAAATTTATCTTTATCTGCGGAAATTTTTGTTCCTCAATTTTTTCAAAATTATCAATATAATCCTCGTGTTTTAAAACCTTAGCAATTTCAAACTTAAGCTTTGAAAAAGGTATCAAAACTTCGCTTTTTTTGACCGCTTGCGCGTTCCTTATTCTTGTTAACATGTCTGCTATCGGATCGGTAATCATAATATTTAAAAATTTACTTATATTTTAAATAATAAATAATTAATATTTACCAACTACTTT
>JAFGMD010000013.1 GCA_016927685.1 Candidatus Falkowiibacteriota bacterium | reverse complement strand
TAATTTGTTTTATTTGATTTGAAGTGCCTTCCCACCAATATAAATATTTATGATCCTCGCTTATTATTAACTTATTAACAGTACTTGGAAAAAGAGGTTGAGCTACTAATTCTTGGGCGCCTGTCTGAATATTTATTTTATATATCTCATCTGGGGTATTTGAAGCTAAATCTGGTCTAAAGCCAGTCCCTGTTTCTAATGTTTTGGGAACAGCACAATATATTTCCGCTTCATTAGCAAAGGTGCATTTGTCTGCCCAGGTTTGAACATTTAAACTGGTACGCCCAGTTCCTAAAAGATCCGGATCAGAATTTGCTACCCAAAGAGAAGGATTATAATTAGATCTAGAATTAAATACGCTATAAACAATTTTATTGCCGCTGGGCGACCATTCAAATCTTAGATCGCGTCCCTCTACTCTAAAGTTTTTATAATTTTCACCATTAAATCCAATCGGATATACTTCTGCACGACTGCCATCTATTGATTCGCGATAGAGCGCAATATATTGGTTATTGGGAGACCAAGTAATATAGACATCGGCATCTTTAGTGCCTAGCGGTTCAATTTGGCGAAAATTGCCACCATTTGTATCTGCAATGGAAATATAACGATTTTCAGGATCAACCCTCATATCTTTGAATGCTATCTGGCCATCATTATCGGAAAAGGAAAAATCTTTCCAGTGACTAGGTAAAGTTACAGATTTTTTTGCGCTAAAGTCGTATAACGATTTTGAGCCATCTTCATATTCTAAAACCGCCTTTTGTGTATTATTGGACCAAATTACATTATTCACATTTTTAAAAGCAATATCCGAATATAATGTTTTTTGCCCGTCAGGGGAGATATTATAGAAAAAACCAGTTGTTTTATCATAATAAAGCAAATCCCGGCCATTGCTTGCCAGCGTAGGATCCAGAGTAGAGTCAGTAACAAGGGAATTATAGGCAGTAATCCCACCCGTTCCAACATCAGAAATTATTGGCCCGGGAATTAATGGGGCAGTAGGAATAGTTGGTAGTTGCGGTATTTCTGTGGGCAAAGTAATAGTTGGTGGAACATTAATGATTGGCGCAATTGGCACGGCAGGTAAAGCATTTATTATAGGTACAGGAGTAACTACGGGGGGTGTTGGAGCTGGAACAATCAAAGGTCTAAATAAAAGATAATAAATACCCAAACCCAATAAGATTATAGCCAGAATAAAGCCGACAATTAAGAGTATTTTTTTTGTCCTGTCAGACATAAATATAAAAATATTATTTAAATTAAATCCAGGGCTACGTCAATTATCACTTTATATCCAGAAGCAACCATAAATAAAATAGTTATGATTAGCATTATGATTATGAAAATTATAACATCAAGCAAAAATAATCCAATAATTTCACCCCATTTTAAGGCTGTGGTGCCTTGAGAATTTTTCAGCCAGCCTGGTATTTGGGCTTTAGCATCAAAAGTCCATTCATCGCCAAATTCACAAAATCTAGTATCTCCCACAATGTATTTCATAATAAAATGGCCATTTAAATATAGAAGGCCAAACCACAAAATCGTAAAAGAAATATCATAAATTGTATTCCAAGCCCATATCATGGCTTTAGCTGTAGCCATTTGTCCGGCCATATTTACAGCGTCACCAACACCCATTACTCCACCGGCAAAGCTAGCAATTTGCGGTTGTTGTGCGCTTTGTGCTGATATTTTTTGTTTTTCAACTTTTATATTTCTTCTGGCCTCGCCCTGTTCTTGCTCTGCAAGATTTTCTTTCTGCATTGTAGGGGGTAAATTTGGAGTTTGCTCTCCTTCATCAGTCGGCTGTTCTTCAGCAGGCTTACCCTCATTAAAATCAGTCCCTTCTTCGCCTTCAGTCTGAGTTTGCGCTTGATATTTTTTATTTTCACTGCTAGCTAAAGCTTGTTCTTCATCTGTTAAATTTTCTGCAGCCAATTCTGCCATTTTGTTATTTTAAATATTGATAAAAAGCGAAAAGATAAGAAAATACTAATAAAATAACAGGAATAAATAATATTATGCTAATTATAGCCCCAAGTGTTGGTAAAATAATGCATAATAATGTAGAAATATTCAAAAGTAATACTAGCGAAATGCAAATAATCACTAACTTAATGACAATATCCCAAAAATTATTTGAAGCTATTTTAAAAGATTCTTTAACCGCTTCAATAAACCATTTATTTTTTTCTATAAGAATAAATGGCGACATAATTAAAAATATTACAGCAAGCAGGTTTAATATTAATGATATTATAATTGAACAAGCGCCTAGAACTTGGCTTTCAAAAAGTAATAGAAAAATTCCCCCATAAAACGGCAAATAACAGACAAGAAATATAATATTTATAAATATGCTTAAGCACAGAAAATTCAGAAAATATGTTTTTAATGAGGAAATTATCACATTAAATTTTTCTTTGGGCGAAACAAGGCTTTTGATAATAAGTACTTGGGCGATTACTCCTAAAGCATAAGTAGCTAGGTAAAAAATAATTTGCCAAATCAAGCGAAAAGTAAAAAGGTAATTTGTTTGGACAATTTTAATGCTTATTATTGAGTAATATAAAATACCTAGGAAAAAGAATAATACGAAAATTAAACAGACTATAAAAAAAACACTTAATAATAAATTTCCACCCGCCTCTTTCAATTTTAAAAATGCTTTTCGTAAAAGAAATCCAAGCGAAATTAATATGGCACTCGATTGGTTATTTTGTTTTTCCATTTTGATTAATATTATTTTTTTAGTTTTATTTTATTTAGTCATTTGCCTTAGCTTGGCAATCCTATCCTCAATCGGCGGGTGAGTGGAAAATAAATTGCTTAAAAATATTTTTGTCTGGCCAAAAGGGTTGGCGATATAGAGATGAGCCGTGGCATTATTGGCGCGTTTTAAGGGTGAGACATTCTGTAGGGAAATTTTTTCCAAAGCATTGGCTAACCCATCTGGATAGCGCGTAAGCAATACACCATCTGCATCAGCCAGATATTCTCTTTTTCGGGAAACAGCCAGTTGTATGACCTGGGCAATTAGCGGAGATAATACGGCTAAAACAATGCCAATTATTAATAATATAATTCCGGCATTATTTTTTCTGTCACCTTGACCCTTCCATAAAAAGCCACGTAAAAGCCAATCAGATATTAAAGCGATAATGCCAACTAAAACCAAAACAACCATCATGAGGCGAATATCGTAATTTTTAATATGCGAAAGCTCATGAGCAATTACGCCCTCCAGTTCAATATCAGCTAATTTATTTATCGCGCCCGTGGTTAAAGCAATAGAAGAATGATTTACATCGCGACCTGTCGCAAAAGCATTAATGCCATCATCATTAATAATATAAATATTCGGAATGGGTAGGCCTGCAGTTATGCATAAATTTTCAACCAAATGATAAACGCGCTGATTTTGTTCTTCATTAATTTGTTTGGCGCCGGCTGCTGTTAGGGCAATTTTATCCCCAGCAAAATAGCTTGTCGTTGCCATGATCAGAGAAATAATACCCGCAACTATTAAGCCGCTATATCCCGTATCAGTGAAATAGCCATAAAGCCAGCCCATGAGCATGACAAAAACAACAAAAAGAATCATCAGAATAATTGTTTTACGCTTATTAGAATCTATTTGTTTATACATTTTGGCAGATAGCTTATAGCAAATGGCTAGTAGTTATTAACTATAAGACATTTGCAATTTGCTTTTAGAATTTTACCTGCGGGGCAGCTTTTTCTTCTTCTTCTATTTGGAAAAATTCTCTGGCAGTAAAGCCTAAAAGTCCGCCAACCATGTTCGTAGGGAAGACCTGTAGCTTTGTATTGAAATCCCTGACATTGCCATTATAAAAGCGTCTAGATGCTTGTATCTTATTTTCAGTATCGCTTAATTCAGTTTGTAGTTGCATGAAATTGGTGCTGGCTTTTAAATCAGGATAATTTTCAGCAACCGCGAATAAAGATTTTAAAGTTGAAGAAAGAACATTTTCTGCCTTGCCTTTTTCTGCTAATGTAGTAGCTTGCATAGCATTAGATCTGGCTTCTGTCACTTTTTGAAAAACCTCTTTTTCATGAGCGGCATAGGCCTTGACCGTTTCTACTAGATTAGGAATTAAATCATACCTTCTTTTAAGCTGGACATTTATGTCTGACCAAGCTTCATCAACTCTCACTCTGCCTTTAATTAAGCTGTTATATACAATAATCAGCCAAGCAATGACAACGACAATAAGAATTAAAATAATACCCAAAATTTCCATAATTTTTTGCTTTAATTAATTAAAAATTATATACTTTAATTAAGTTTTTTAACTGATTTAATTATATCTAAATCCAGAAATGCTGTCAAAGGAAATTTTTAATAAGTAAAAATGTTATTTTATGGCTATTAATAGCGAAATTTTTAAGGCCTACGATGTGCGAGGGATTTACCCCAAAGAAATAGACGAGGATGCTGTCTATAAAATTGCTCAGGCCTATATAAAAACATTCAAACCTGCTCGGGCAGTTGTTTTAGGGAAAGACGTACGCATTTCCTCGCCGTCTTTATGGCAATCAGCAGCTAAAGGCATTACAGATGCTGGTTGCGATGTGATTGATATTGATACGATTTCCACAGACATGCTTTATTTTGCTGTAGCGCATTATGATTATGGCGGAGGCATTACTATTTCTGCATCTCATAATCCTAAAGAATATAATGGCATGAAATTTGTCAGAGAAAATTCAGTGGCTGTTTCGGCTGACACCGGGATAATGGATATGAAAGAGGAGGTTCTTAAGAATGAACAGATAATTGAGCCTGAAAAAGGCGAAATTATAAAAAAAGATATTTTAGACGATTATATTAAGCACTGCCTATCATTTATTGATATTAGTAAAATTAAACCTATGAAAATCGTGGCCAATGCCAATTTTGGCATGGCTGGGGTTGCACTTAAGAAATTGTTAGTTAATTTGCCGATTGAAATAATACCTTTAAATTTTGAGCCAGATGGGAATTTTCCCAAAGGCAGGCCAGACCCTTCTTTAGCAGAAAATCGAGAGGAAACAGAACAATTAATTATTAAAGAAAAAGCTGATTTAGGCGTGGCCTATGACGCAGATGCTGACCGCTGCTTTGTATTTGATGAAAAAGGCAGGGCTGTTGATGGCTATTTTTTAACTGCCATTTTGGCTGAATATTTTCTACAGAAAAGTCCCGGAGAAAAAATAATTTCTGACCCTAGACTGGTCTGGGCAGTTAAGGATACGGTTTTAGGTAATAATGGCGTTTATATAATGAATAAGCCAGGTCATGCTTTTATTAAAGACCGTTTAAGATCTGAAGACGCCATTTTTGCCGGCGAAACTTCTGGTCATTTTTATTTTCGCGATAATTTTTATTGCGATAATGGCATGATACCGTTATTAATAATTTTGGAAATATTAAGCCAAAAAAATATTAAAATGTCAGAATTAGTCAGGCCTTTTCGCGAGAAATATTTTATTTCTGGCGAAATTAATAAAAAAGTCAAGGATCCTGATAAAATATTAGAAGCTATTGAAAAAAAATATAAAGACGGTAGGATTGAATATATTGATGGTTTTTCTTGCGAATATGCTGATTGGCGTTTTAATATAAGAAAATCAAACACTGAACCTTTAATTCGTCTTAATATTGAAGCTAAATCGCAAAAATTAGTTGAGGAAAAAGAAAAAGAATTAATTAAATTAATTAAATAATGCGAAATTTATGGAATCTTTTATTACCTGGTTACTTATTGTTGGCGTAATAGTCTTTTTAAGCTTTTTACGTCAAGTAAACCAATATCAACGCGGTGTCATGTTTACCATGGGCCGCTATACTGGCACAAAAAATCCTGGCTGGCGTTTGGTTGTGCCAGTATTTCAAAGCATGAAAAAAGTTGATATTAGAGTGAAAGCTGTTGATGTGCCGAATCAAGAGGCAATTACTAAGGATAATGTTTCCTGTCAGATTAACGCAGTAATTTATTATAAAGTTTCTGATGCTGCTAAGGCAATAATAGAAGTGGAAAATTTTTATTATGCTGTTTCTCAATTAGCACAGACAACAATGAGAAATGTTGTGGGAGAAGTAAGCTTGGATGAGTTATTAAGCCAAAGAGATGAAGTGTCGGATAGAATAAAAGTCGTGGTCGATCGTTTAACTGATCCTTGGGGAATTAAAGTTGATTCAGTGGAATTGAAAGATATAGTTTTGCCCGAAAACATGAAACGTACTATGGCCAAACAGGCAGAGGCAGAAAGAGAAAAACGCGCTGTAATTATTAATTCTGAAGGTGAAGTAATTGCTGCCGGCAATTTAGCTAAGGCAGGTGAAATATTATCAAAAGTGCCGGGTGCTTTACATTTAAGAACTTTAAATACTATAAATGATATTTCATCTGATGAATCAAATACAGTTATTTTTGCCACACCAGTGGAGATTTTACGCGCCTTAGATGGCTTTAATAAAAAGAAGAATGAAGAGAAGTAATTTTTCTTTAAATACTAAATTCTAATATCAAATGTTAAAATAGTTTTGAATTTGGGATTTAAAAAATTAGACATTGTTTAGGATTTAGGATTTAGTACTTAGAATTTATGAAGATAGGTATTTTTGATTCAGGCCTTGGTGGCTTGATTATTTTGAGAGATATAATAAAAAAGCTGCCCCAATACTATTATATATATTTGGGCGATAATGCCAGGACTCCATATGGTAATCGTTCGCAAGATGTAATCTATAAATTTACAGAGCAGGCAGTAGATTTTTTATTTAAGCAAGATTGCCAGCTGATTATTATCGCCTGTAATACTGCTTCGTCTGAAGCTTTGCGAAAGATTCAACAAGAATGGTTGCCCAAAAATTATCCTGATAGGAGAGTGCTAGGAGTAATAAGACCTGTAGTTGAAGAAGCGGCTAAAGTGGCGAAAAAAAGAATAGGAGTTATAGGAACTAAAGGAACTATAGGATCAGAAGCCTATGTTAAGGAGATTAATAAGTTGAATCCTAGTTTGGAAATAATCCAAAAAGCTACGCCGCTTTTAGTTTCTTTAGTAGAAGAAGGATGGCAAAAAAGTGATGCGACAAAGAAAATTTTGAGAACTTATTTAAGACCTTTAAAATTGTCAAAAATTGATACCTTGATTTTGGGTTGTACTCATTATCCAATTTTGTATAAAGAAATTCAGGGCATTATGGGTAGACGCGCTAAAGTTTTGAATTCTGGGGAAATTGTGACCAATTCTTTGATGGATTATTTAGTACGCCATCCTGAAATTGAAAGTAAATTGGATAAAAATTCAAAATATGAATTTTTGGTGACTGATATTTCGGAGCATTATCAGAAATTAGGAGGAGATTGGTTTGGTCCTGATATTAAATTTCAAAAAATAAATTTATAATAGAAAAAAGTCCTCTCCGCTCGTCTAGGCCGAAGCCTGGCGGCGCGAAGGGGACTTTTTGATTTAATGAAAGTATTTGCCAATCAGGATAATGATTGAGAGAAAAATTAAAATCGCCCAACCCCCGATTGTCCAGATGAAAATATTGCCTCGCAAATAACTTTCATAAAAATCCAAAATTTTTCTGTAGATCATCATTAACCCTCCTAATTTTTTAATAGTTTAACAAAAATATAATAATTTTTCAAGTAAAGAAAAAAGGCGATCAGATGATCGCCTTAGCCGTATTTTGGGTATATGTAATAAGGTTTCAGGTCCAGAAAGACCTTAGGATACGCTCGGGCTGCGCGCTGATGCCCAGAGTTCTCCATCGGAAACCCTCAAGTCCAGACAATGGCCAATTGTCTAGGCTCTCGTAAACCGACGCCGCGGGCGCTAACCCGAAGCGATTTTTATTTACTGATAAAAACATCTTAGCATATCTTAAAAAATTTGTCAAGGGGTGCTGACAAAGAAGATAAAAGTTGCTAAATCCCATAAAATGCGATAAAATAATATTATAAAAATTTATTTTTTTCACATGCTAACTACAGCATTACTTTTTTTGATTATTCTCGGCATTTTAGTCTTTGTTCACGAGGCCGGCCATTTTGTGGCTGCCAGAAAAATGGGTATGAAAGTAGAAGAATTTGGTTTTGGCTTTCCGCCTAGAATTTGGGGGAAAACAGGTAAAGATGGAGTGGTTTATTCAATTAATTGGATACCTTTAGGCGGTTTTTGTAAAATCAAAGGCGAAGACGGTGAGAATAGGACAGAGCTAGACAGTTTTGGCAGCAAAAAGCCTTGGCGTCGTGCTTTAGTTTTAGTGGCTGGCGTAGCCATGAACTTTTTATTATGCGCAGTTTTATTATCCTTTGGTTATTTAATCGGCTTGCCTCAGGCAGTTGATCAGGAATCATTAGACCAAGGCATCGTTAAGGAGTATAAGGTGCAGATAGTTTCAGTTTTGGATGATAAGCCCGCAAAAGCAGCTGGCGTTGAGGTGGGCGATGTTTTGCTTTTGGTTGATGGCAAACAAATTCAGGGTGTTAAAAACTTAGTGCAATATACTTCAGAAAGAATCGGGCAAACAGTTAAGTTTCAATTTGAGCGCGATAAAAATGTTATTGAAAAAGATATTGAGATTGCCTCTATCGGTGATAGTAAGGGAGGAATTGGCGTAGGTTTAATTGAAACAGGTGTTGTTTCATATCCAGTACATTTAGCAGTGTGGAACGGCTTTAAATTGACCGGAGTTTTAACCGGCGAATTTATCTACGCGTTTTATAATATTATAAAGAATTTATTGGTTGGTAAGCCATTGGGAGTGCAAGTTTCCGGACCGGTTGGCATTGCTGTTTTGACAGGACAGGTGGCAAGGTTAGGTTTTGTCTATATTTTGCAATTTGCCGCGCTTCTATCCTTAAATTTGGCAATTATTAATCTTTTGCCTTTTCCGGCGCTGGATGGCGGAAGATTATTATTTGTTTTGATTGAAAAAATTCGCAGAAAACCAGTAAGCCAAAAAATTGAGGCATTAATTCATACTATCGGCTTTTCTTTGCTGTTAATTTTAATTATTATCATCACTTTTCAGGATATTTTGCGCTACAGCGGCGCCTTATCTAACTTTTGGCAAAATTTAATTTAATATGGATTTAGATATTAAAAAAATTAAAGAACAAGCGATTAAGGAAATTGAGGGAGTCAAGAATTCCGAGGAATGGGAGCAGATTAAGAATAAATATTTTTCCAGAAAAAGTGGGGAATTGGCTAAACTTTTAAAAGACATTAAAGATGTGTCTGAAGATTTGCGTCCCAAATTTGGCGCTATGGCTAACCAGGTCAAAGATGAACTTGAAAAAGCTTTAGACATTAAAATGTCAGAGCTTAAATACAAAGGCAATGGCAATTTAGAGCGTGATTTTATTGATGTGACTTTAAACGTGGAAAAATATAAACTTGGGCACTTGCATCCAGTCACTCAAATTTCCATGGAGCTGGAAGATATTTTTAAATCTATGGGTTTTATGATTCTGGACGGGCCAGAATTAGAATCTGACTATTACAATTTTGAAGCGCTCAATATTCCTTCATGGCATCCGGCACGAGATACTCAGGATACATTTTATATAGACCCTTTGACAAGCTCAGGGCATGATCCTCAATTATTAAGAACTCACACTTCGCCAGTGCAGGTTCGGGCTATGCAAAAATATGGGGCACCTTTGCGTTGCGTAGTGCCCGGCCGAGTTTTTAGAAATGAAGCAACTGATGCTTCGCATGAACATACTTTTTATCAATTGGAGGGTTTGATGATTGATAAGGATATTTCTATAAGCAATTTAATCGCAGTAATGAAAGAATTGCTTTCTGGAATTTTTAAAACAGAAGTTAAAGTAAGGTTGCGCCCTGGTTATTTTCCCTTTGTGGAGCCAGGTTTTGAATTGGATATTCAATGCTTAATTTGCGGCGGTAAGGGTTGTCCGGTTTGCAAACAAAGCGGCTGGGTTGAGCTTTTACCTTGCGGATTAGTACATCCTAATGTTTTGAAATATGGCGGCATTGACCCCAAGAAATATTCTGGCTTTGCCTTTGGCTTGGGTTTAACGCGATTAGTGATGATGAAGTATAAGATTGATGATATACGCTTATTACAGAGCGGTGATTTAAGATTTTTAAATCAATTTTAATATGTATATTTCCAGAAATTGGTTAAAAGATTTTGTGAAAATTCCAGACTCTTTGTCTTCAAAAGAGCTAGGCTTGAAATTGACTATGGCGACAGCTGAAGTTGAGGGTTTTGTTGATCAGACAGAAAGTTTAAAAGGCGTGGTCGTCGGTCAAATATTAGAAGTTAAAAAACATCCTAATGCTGATAAATTAAAATTAGCAGTCGTTGATATTGGCAAAGCCAGGTTAAACATTGTTTGCGGTGCGCCCAATATTGAAGTCGGACAAAAAGTTCCAGTGGCTACCGTTGGCGCATCTTTGCCAAATGGCATGAAAATTGTAAAAGTAAAAGTGCGCGGGGAAGAATCAAGCGGCATGCTTTGCGCACAAGATGAATTAAAGTTAGGTAGTGACCATTCTGGTATTTTAATTTTGGATAAAAATCTAAAAGTTGGTGAACCCTTGGCGAAAGCACTGGGTTTAGATGATGTTATTTATGAAATTGATAATAAAAGTTTAACGCATAGGCCTGATTTGTGGTCGCAGTATGGTTTTGCCAGAGAAGTAGCAGCCATTTTTGGCAAAGAATTAAAGGATTGGAAATTCAACTTGCCTAAAATGCCAGTAGAAAAATTAGACATTAAAATTGAGGACTATAAATTATGTCCGCGCTATGAAGGCGTGGTTATTGAAGGAATTGAAATTGCGCCATCTCCGGATTGGATGCAAAAAAGGATTACTGCCGTAGGTATGAGGCCGATAAATAATATCGTGGATATAACAAATTATGTAATGTGGGAATTAGGCCAGCCCTTGCACGCTTTTGATTACGATAAGCTAGACGGCCACAGAATTATTGTTAGAACAGCTAAAGCCAACGAGACAATTAAAACTCTTGATGATGAAAATAGAAAATTGGAAACCTCAATACTAGTTATTGCTGACGCGAAAAAACCAGTGGCAATTGCCGGCGTCATGGGCGGGGCTAATACGGAAATAGATAATAAAACCAAGAAAATAATTATTGAATCAGCTAATTTTGACCACGTTTCCATAAGAAGAACTGAAGCAAAATTAAGTTTAAGATCAGAGGCCTCAATTAGGTTTGAAAAATCATTAGATCCAAATCTGACTGATTTGGCTATTCGCAGAGCCGTGGAATTAATTTTACAAATTTGCCCCAAGGCCAAATTGGCATCCAGGATTGAAGATGTGAAAAAGTTTAAATTAAATCAGGGTCCGATTAAAGTCAGTTTTGAATTTTTAAATAAAAGAATAGGCGAAGTAATTGCGCCAAATAAAATTATTGATATTTTGGAAAGTTTGGGTTTTGAAGTGAAAAAACAGAAAGATGGTTTATTAATTTTAGTGCCGACTTGGAGGGCGACAAAAGATATTTCCATTCCAGAAGATATTATTGAAGAAGTGGCTAGGATTTATGGCTATGACAATTTGGCCGTTGCCATGCCGTTAGTTTCTATGGATCGGCCAGAATTAAATAAAGAAAGATATTTAGAGCGAAAAATAAAGACAATCTTATCTTTGGGTTTGGCGGCGAGCGAGGTCTATAATTATTCATTCGTAGGCGAGGATCAAGTTAAAAAATTAGGGTTGAAAGCAGAAGACCATGTAAAGATTTCTAATCCGCAATCTAAAGAATGGAATTTAATGCGCCGTTCATTGATTCCCAATCTTTTGGACAATGCCCGTTTAAATGCCAGATTTTTTGACGACTTTAGTTTATTTGAAGTCGGTCTGACTTATTTGCCCGAATTTAAGGGCGCGAGAATCTCTAATAAAGAAGCAAAGTTTTTGCCCTTGCAAGATAAATGGATTTCTGGCGTAGTGACAGAAAAGAAAAATGACAAGCCATTTTATATTGCTAAAAATATTATTTCTAGTTTATTAACACGATTACATTTTGAATATAAACTAAATAATACCAAAAATGTTTTATCTTTTGTCAAAAAAAACAGAGCGGTCGATGTTATTATTGGAGGTAAAAATATTGGTTATATCTCTGAATTAGCTGATGATCTTTATGAAAAACTCGGCCTAAAAGTCAAAGTCGCCATATTTGAACTAAATTTAACAAAACTGACAGAGCTTTATACTGACGAAATAATTTATAAGCCGATTCCAAAATTCCCCGGGATTGATTTGGATATTTCCATGATTATTCCCAAAGCTATTTTATGGGAGCAGGTTGATAAGGTAGTTAGAGAAGTGGAAAAAGATTTAATTCGCGAAGTTAATTTCTTTGATGTTTATGAAGGTGCCGGCATTCCTGAAGGTAATAAATCGATTGCTTTTAAAATTATTTATCGCTCTGATGATAAAACCTTAACGATGGAGGAGGTCCAGGTTATCCACCAAAAGGTTTTAAAAACCTTGGAGCAAAAATTTGGTGCCCAGATTCGCAAATAATTGCTAATAGCTTATGGCAAATGGCATATGGTTTCTATTTGCCATAAGCCATACGCCATATGCCAAAAAATATGAAAAAAATTTACACAACAATATTAATAAGCTTAGTGATAGGTTTATTTTTATTTTTGCCTCAAGCTAACGCCGTTTCTAGCCTGAATAATGTCAGGTTAGACATTCAGCCTAGAACTTTAGGCGCTTTGTCATCATGGACCGTTAGCTTTGAAATGCCTCAAACAGCCAAAGTCGGTTTTGTGGAGATTTCTTTGGGCGGTTCTTTGCCAAGTTTAGCCAGCTCAACAGTTACTGTTTCGGGTTTAAGCGGAGGTAGGGTAGTGGTTGGCAAAACAAATCCGAATTGCGTTTCCAATTGCGATGATATTAAATATTTTTTTAACACCTTAACAGAAATTAAAGCTAATACTAAAATTGTTTTTACGGTAAATAGCGTGAGAAATCCGATTAGTGGTGATAAATCCGGTTTGAGCTTTATTAATCTTTTTAGCTCTCTTTCACCGCAACGAGATTTATTATATGCTTCCACGAATATTTTTTTGCCCTTGATGCAAGAACCGACCGAAGAAGAGCTAATACCGCCCAGCGCAACTAGTGAAGCTCCCACAAGCGAAGGCATATACGGCATAGTTTTAAATGATTTGTTTTATCAGCAGGGTGCTAAAACAACCAGGTTATCAGCCATAAAAGATCCTGCCAAAGTGCAGAATTTTACTCTAGATCTTTTAGGTAAGGAAATGGTCACATTTAAGGGCACCATTAATTTATCTGATAAAAATTCTATTAAATTTGTCACCAATTTGTCAGAGCATATGACTTTTGAACATTTGAATTTTATAATTGATGAAAATTTAATGAAGCATTTTGGTGTGCCTCTGGAAATAACATATTATGACGTGCCTTTTGTTTATAATCCTGATGTATATAAAGATGAGGAAATTACTTTAACAAAAGATCAGCTAACTAATTACAAATTTTATATAATTGATAATAAAACGCAGGTTTCTTTTATTATTAAAGAAGCAGGAGCTTATAAATTAATTCCGCATTTTGAGGTTTATATTACTGATAACCAAGTTATAAAAACAGATACAAATTTAGCTACTTTTTCTGGAAGGATTTCTGACCCAAAGGCATTAATTAATGTAAAATTAAATAGCAATGAAGTTAAGGGCGCTGTTTCGGGCGTTGAGCCAGCAACGGGCAGTTTTTCTTTCGCTGTTAATTTAAGCGAAGGCACAAATATTATTGAGATTGCTGCCACCAGCGAATTTGGCAAGATAGAAGAAATAAAAAAAATTGTACAATTTTATTCTACCTTAAAACAACCGACTCAAGAGAAAGAAGGGATTAGCCCGATTAATATTGCGGCAGTTATATTAGCGGTTGTTGCTATTTTGCTAATCTGGGCATTGCATTCGACTCGAAAACGCAAGAGATATTCTAAATAATAGATTTTTGCTATAATATAGCCAGAATTAGAATTAAGCCAATATGCTTTATAAGTAAGCTTAATTCACTATCCTCGCTTATTTCTTAAAAGCTAAAAATATGATCAACTCTTCAAAAGACATTTTACTCATCGTGCTTTCCTTTTGTATTTTATGGTTTACAATTTTTGTATGCTGGGCTATTTATTATGTAGCCATGATTTTGCGCGAATTTAAAAAGGTAGCTTTTGATGTCAGGCGAAAAATAGAATTGCTCGAACAAATATTGGTTGCCTTTAAAGAAAAATTAGAACATACTTCCAGTTATGTAAAATTATTTGTAGAAAGTATTACTAATTTGGTTGAGTTTGTTAAAGAAAGGAAAGAGGAAAAGGTACAAAAAAAGAAAAAAAAGGAATAATATAGAAAAAGCCCCTGTCTTTATGGCAGGGATTTTTTTATTTATTTTTGATAGAATAGTAATATGTCTGATTTTATTAAAAATTTTATAGAGCTAAGCAAAAACGACATCCATTTAGCTGGTGGCAAGGGTGCCTCGTTGGGTGAAATGACGCAGACCGGGATTTTAGTTCCGTCAGGTTTTGTAATAACTGCAAAAGCCTTTAATCAATTTTTAGCTGAAACAGATTTAAGGCAAGAGATTGAAGCGCAGTTAAATAAAATTGATTATAAAAATATTGATTCAGTTGACCAAGCCTCCAAAACAATTTTTGATTTGATTCATGATGCTAAATTTCCCAAAGATTTGGAAAAAGAAATTTTAAATGAATTTAAAAAATTAAATGTAGATTTAGTTGCCGTACGTTCGTCAGCGACAGCCGAAGATTCTTCTACGGCTTCCTGGGCTGGGGAATTAGAGAGTTATTTAAACACTGACGAAAATCATTTGCTTGGCAATGTGAAAAAGTGCTGGGCTTCCTTATTTACTCCACGCGCTATAGTTTATCGTATGGAAAAAGGCATGAGAAAAACTAAAGTTTCTGTAGCAGTTGTAATCCAAGCCATGATTCAATCAGATGTTTCTGGCATTTGTTTTACGGTTCATCCTGTTACAAAAGATAAAAATCAAATGATTATTGAAGCTGGCTATGGTTTGGGAGAGGCAATTGTTTCGGGCTCAATCACGCCAGATTCTTACGTAATCCATAAAGACGACTACGAAATTATTGATATTAATATTGCTGAACAAGAAAAGAAAATAATAAGAAATCCCGCCGGGGGGAATCATTGGGTAGAATTGGAAAAGGAAAGGCGGGGTAAACAGAAGTTAAGTGGGGAGCAAATTGTTGAATTAGTTAAAATTTGTCTTAATATAGAAAAGCATTATGGCTTTTCTTGTGATATTGAGTGGGGATTTGTAGAAAATAAGTTTTACATTTTGCAATCAAGACCAATTACTACATTATAATAATTTATTATAAGGAGCAGGGGATACCCTGTTTTTTGTTGACAAAATAGCTAAAATATGCTATATTTTACTATTCGGAACATTGAAAATTTAAAATAAAAAATGGAGGAAAAATGAAAGATAAAAAGGAATGGTTCAGAAATTATGGTCTGATTCTGAAAATCGTTTCAGGATTAGTCCTCTTTATCTGGTTAGGAGGATTGAATATTATTATTTTTCTTCGCGAGGATCCTTCTGCGAGTAGCTATAATAGCACGCTTGATTCCTTTGACCGTCCGCCCACATATTCCGGGCCCAAATTTGAGGACTGGAAAGTCAGGCATGATGCAGCCAAGGCCGAAAGCGATGCTATTTTAAAAAGAGCCAAGTCCAGGGGCGACAATTATAAATTTTATGATTATTTCAATGATTTTAACGAGCTGATGGATTTAGAAGATAAATATCATATTTTTCTTACTTCACCAGCTCTATTTAGCCCACTTGGCGAACTCGTCAAGTTACGCGATCAGCGCGGTGTTTTTGAAAAGCAGCAGACAATGAGGGACGAAGAAAATAGCAAATTCATTATTGCTGTTGGTGACCGCTCTGATCGCAGAAATGGCATTGTAGCAGCCAAAACTTCAATTGATAATAAGGCGCTGTTGATTTCGGCAGTAAAGTGGCTGTCTATTGTTTATCTGAAATTTATGTTTTTCTGGTTCTTCATCTACATACTAAGGTTTGCTGAAAAAGATAAATCAATGAGGCGTTTCCAATTTCATCATCATGAACTCGGGCGCTTTGTTGATTCGCAAGAGCCCTTTCCGGGATTTCTTTCATTCAAGGAGGAAGTCCTGCTTTGCCCATTTCGGCTATTAACTCGCTTGTTGCTGTGGCCAAAATATTGTTTTGCCTATCCGCATTATGAGGATACGGCAGAGCATATTCGCTACCTTCGCCTGAAGGCCAGATT
Source organism: Candidatus Falkowiibacteriota bacterium (assembly GCA_016927685.1). Taxonomy (GTDB): domain Bacteria; phylum Patescibacteriota; class Patescibacteriia; order CAIXNZ01; family CAIXNZ01; genus CAIXNZ01. Next base: position 10,624 of record JAFGMD010000013.1, on the reverse strand, counting down.
TTTACAGGGAAAGCCCCTGGTATATCAGCTTTCTGAAAGCGAAGATAGATGGCTTCACTCTCAAGCGCAAGCACCTATCAAGGAATTTGAAAAAACCTTGAAAGATCTGGTTGAATTTGAGATTTCTCCGCAATTTGTCAGAAAATCTCTGGCAGTTGCTTATCTTTCCCTGATTCTTGGAGTATTTTTGCAGCCGTTTATTGTTTTGGCAGCCAAAAGCTCAAGCAAGATTAATGAGCATTTCTATGGCCAGCCGAGCAGAATTGAAATGGTTGCGCACTTTGAGAATGGAGAAAGAGATGGACCGCCAAGTGATTCATCGTCGAGCCAAAGTGCTGACAATATTTTCCATGAGTTTTTAGCGCCTCAAAAGTTTGAACTAGTGATTGCTAGCTCATGGGAATTTATTAAGGCGCTTAAGTTCATTATGAAAATCAAGATATTGCCAGATGCCATTTTTCATGTGCCTCTTTACTCGGTTGTTTAACGCGGCAATGGGTTATCTAACTCTAACCGTTTAAACAGCCGGGAGGTCGTCCTTCCGGCATTGGGAGGACAAAATGAAAAAGGTAATTATGGCAATTATTATCGGCGTAATACTCACTTTTCAGGCTCAGGCGGTTGAAGACAAACCGCAAATGGGAGTTTCGCTTAACGTGAGCAGGAACCTGGAAAATAATTTCAGCCTGTTGGGCAATATGTGTTTTATCAACCTGATGTCTGACTACTCTCCCTATACTTCACTGGGCTTGGGCTATAAGTTCAGCGACCAGTTCAGCATTGATGGATTTGCGGGCTACGGCTTTGAAACCGATGAGCAAGATCGCGGTTGGTTTGCGGGCGTTGATTCAGTCTTCAAATCCGGCAAATGGGTATTAGTTGATAGCTTTTACTACTATGCCGGTTTTGATGCGCTGTTTATCTATGGCTCGCTTTCATATCCAGTCGGATTTATGCGAGTCGGTCTGGATAGCCGCAACTATCATTATCTGAGCGAAGAGGATGAGGGCTCCAGGTCCTATCAAGTCGGACCCAGCCTAAGCATTCCTTTCAACGAAAGGGTTAGTATAAAGTTTAATTACTATTATGCTTTTGAACCCTATGGCGAGTCGCCCGAGGACACTAACGTCTATAAGGCAACATTGATCGTAAACTTTTAACTAATGGGGCGAGGACCAAAAATCCTCGCCCTTTTCTTTTCGCAATTGATATTGACAAAATTTTATAAATCTGCTAAGGTGTTTTTATAAACGTTCGCTAGCGCTTGTGACGGCTACGAATGGCAAGGGCCACCGAAAGTCAAACTAATTTTTATGGCAGCTTTTTACAAGTTTGGCAATTCGGTCCTTGACTGAGTAAGCTGGTAACGAGTTGCTGGCGACGAAGCGCCCTGCCTGCTTGGCTAGCGGGAATAATGGGTTAAAACTTTATATGAAAGCCAAAGTCAGATAATTGCAAACAAGCTGCCAGCCGGAGATCCTGTACTCCGGCTTTTTTCTTTGACAAAAATTTGACTTAATGATAAGTTAAAACATACTTTGAAAATTAAATATGGCCCTCCTGCGCATGAAGCTACGGAGGGCGAAGGGAGGGAAAATGACAGGCTCGATAAGTTCTTTGGTGACAATTGCAGTTTGTATTGCAGCTGGGATTTTATTAAGAAATTACAACATTAAAAGAGTTAGCGATGGCCAAGTGATTGAAGGAGTATGTGCAGGTTTAGCAAAAGCATTTAAGATTCAGGCCTTTTGGATTCGGTTGGCTTTTGTGATTTGTTCATTTTTCTTTGGAGGCGGCGTTTTGGCTTATATTATTCTTTGGATTTGCATGGAAAAAGAATAGAGGAGGTGAGAAAATGCTAAAGAAGATCAATGTTGTTTTGATTGGTGCTTTGGGCAAGATGGGCCAAGCAATCCAGAATTTAATCAAGAAAGACGATGCCTTTGGCTGTATTTATTTGGTGGATTCAACATTTAAGTCAAGCGAAGGTTCTTGTGATTTTGAAAAATTCTTTAAAGAAGTCAAACTCTCAGGAGCCAGAGATCTTGTCATAGAGTTCACCACACCCATTGTGACGATGGAAGTGGCGCTCTTGTGCGCTGAGCTTAAGCTGCCTCTTGTTACGGGGACAACAGGGCTTGCCGAGAACGGGTACGATATATTGCAAAAAGCTTCTAAGGAAACTGCCATCCTTCAAGACTCTAATATGTCATTGGGCGTCAATCTGGTTGACGCGCTTTTGCCAAGGTTAGCAAACACGTTAGTCAGAGAGGGCTGGGATGCTGAAATCACTGAGCTTCATCACAGAATGAAAAAAGATTCTCCTTCGGGCACGGCCAGGCGTTTCGCACAAACGATTTCATTGGCCACCGGAAGAAGAATAATTCAGGGTCGTGAGAAGGGTCATGTTTCCGAAAGGGGTAATGAGATTTTTGTGCACTCGGTTCGGGGAGGTACTATTCCGGGTGAACACACCATTTACTTCATGGGTCCCGACGAGGTGATAGAAATTCATCACCGTGCTCTTTCCAATAAGATTTTTGCCCTGGGCGCTGTCAAAGCGGCCAAGTGGATCATGGGCAAGAAGCCAGGACTTTATTCCATGCTGAATGTTCTGGGTTTGAAAAAGTAATAAACAAAGCGGTTCTGTAAAACAGGACCGCTTTTTTTATTCTATTTTTAATGCAGTAAGCGTTAAATATTTTTCTGTTTATAAATTCGTTAATTCTAGGTATTTGTACTTTTTGGCAGCAAAAAGTACCAAAAACTGCTGGGGTGCTCAGTCCGCTCTCAAATATGGTACGTTTGATGCTTTGATAATGGCGCTCAATTCGCACTCCAGGCCCCTTTGCTCAGTATTGAACGTTATTGCTATTTTTATTTATAGTTAGTTGAAATTTGGCTTATTACTGTTGATTTTTTTAACCAAAAATGATACTTTTAAAGTAATATTAAGCAAACTTTATGAGCGAATTAGCCAGAGTTAGCTTAAAGATTTTTGGCCAGGTACAAGGTGTTTTTTATAGAAACACGGCCAAGCTAGAAGCTGAAAAGTTAGGGCTTTTTGGTTGGGTTTCTAATAATGACGATGATTCAGTTGAATTAGTGGCTGAAGGCGAAAAGGAAAAATTAGAACAATTAATTGATTGGTGTAAAAAGGGTTCATTTTTAGCTAAAGTTGAAAAAGTTGATATTGATTGGCAGAAATATACAGGAGAATTTAAAAGTTTTGAAATAATATAATTTGGCGTATGGCAAATGGCATATCGCAAATAGAAAAAGCCATACACCATTTGCTATAAGCAATTTGCGATTCGCATTTATGCATTTAGACAAGTATAGTCCGCAAGAAAGAAAAAAATACAGACGCTTAGAATATATCCCAGGTTTAATGATCTGGGCTACTTTTATTCTTTCCATTGTTTTATCCTTTGTTAAGCCACTTTATGTCATCTATTTTATAATTCTTTTCTCATTGTATTGGGTTTTGCGACTTTTTTACTTTGTTTTTTATAGCATTTTTTCAGCATATACTTTTAATAAACATATAAAGATTAATTGGAGGACAAAAAGAGAAGGTTTGTCTTCTTGGCAGGATTATTATCATTTATTTATATTGCCAACTTATTCTGAACCATATGATGTCCTGGAAACATCTTTAAATGGAATTATTAATTGCGGTTATCCCAAAGAAAAAATAATCGTAGCTATTTCTTGGGAAGAAAGAAGAAAAGATGTTTATAATGATGTTGAGCCCAGGATTCGGCAAAAATTTGGGGATAAATTTTTTAAACTTTTAACTACTTTGCATCCAGATGGCTTAGTTGGCGAGATTAAGGGTAAAGCCGCTAATGCCAATTATGTCGGGTGGAAATGCAAAGAATTGATTGACCAGTTAGGTATACCATATGAAAAAGTTATCGTCTCATATTTTGACTGTGATACTTTTGTCCATCCTAAGTATTTGGATTATTTGACATATATTTACGCCACGCATCCGAATCCGACGAGGTCGTCTTATCAGCCGGCTGTTTTGTATAATAATAATATTTGGGAAGCGCCAGCGCCGATGCGCATCACAGCTTATTCTACTGTTTTTTGGTTGCTGGCTGAATTAATGCGGCCGGATCGGCTTTATACTTTTTCATCGCATGCCATGAGTTTTAAGGCGCTAGTTGATGTAGGTTTTTGGGAGAAAGATATTGTGACTGATGATTCGCGTATTTTTTTACAATGCTTCATACATTATAATGGCGATTATGAAGTGACCCCCATGTATTTGCCTGTTTCCATGGATACAGTTATTCCGCAAAAATCAATCTGGGATGGATTTGAAAGTTTATATAAGCAACAGCGTAGATGGGGTTGGAGCGCAGAGCACTTGCCCTACATGCTTTATAATTTTAATAAAAAAAAGGATTTAATTCCTTTTAAGACAAGGATCAAATATATTTGGAATTTAGGCGAGGGTATGTATTCTTTAGCCACTGCCCCGATTTTATTGTTCGTTTTAGGCAGATTACCGCTTTATGTAGGTGCTCCAGAAGTGAAGGCAACAGTTATCGCGCAGAATGCGCCGTTTATTTTGGAATTTATAATGAGAATCGGTATGGTCGGCATTATTGTTTCGGCCGTTTTAAGTATGCGTCTTTTGCCTCCGCGTCCGCAGCAACATCCCAAATCAAAATGGTTAATTATGGCATTACAGTGGATTTTATTGCCAATTAATCTTATTATTTTTGGTGCTATTCCTTGGTGTGAGGCGCAAACACGTTTAATGTTAGGCAAATATTTGGGCTTTTTTGTGACCCCTAAAAAAAGAATGTAATATGGCTAAAATATCTATCCATTTAGTAACTTGGAATGCTGAAAAATATTTGGAAAATTGCTTAAATTCTGTTCTGGGTCAGATCTCCAAAGATTATTTTGTTTTAGTTATTGATAATAGTTCTTCTGACAAAACAGCGCAAATTATGGAAGAGCAGTTTATCCCAATTTTCGGACAAAGATTAAGATTCCTTAAAAATAGGGAAAATATAGGATTTGCTAAAGCGCATAATCAAGCCATTTTATGGACTGATTCAGAATATATATTGACATTAAACCAAGATGTAGTTTTGAGTGATAATTTTACAATAGAAGCCATTAAATTTTTGGATGAACATAAAGACGTGGCAGCTGTTTCCGGTAAAGTTTTAAGGGCAACCTTTGAAAAAAGCGAGGACTTGAAAAATATGAAAAAAACTGATATAATCGATTCGTTAGGCCTCAAGATTTTTAAAAGTCAAAGAGCAGTTGAAATTGGAGCTGGAGAAAAAGATGCGGGACAATTTGAAAAAATAGAGGAAATTTTTGGAGTGAGTGCTAATAGCGCCGTTTTTAGACGAAGTGCTTTAAATGATGTGCGTTATGGCGATGAATTTTTTGATAATGATTTTTTTAGCTATAAAGAAGATGTAGATTTAGCTTATCGATTGCGTCTGCGGGGCTGGAAAAGCTATTATTTACCGCAAGCTGTGTGTTATCATGAGCGTACTGCAAAAAGCAGAGAAAAAATAAGGTGCTTGGGCGCTGTTAGGTTGCGCAAACATAAAACAAAATTTGTAAATTATTATTCCTATAAAAATCATTTATTTATTCTTCTAAAGAATTTGAGTGCTAAGAATTTTTTCAGATATTTTTTTCAGATATTTTTTTACGAACTTGGCAAATTTTTATACATTTTGTTTTTTGAATGGAAAACTCTGTCTGGCTTGAAAGATTTTTTTGGCAAATATAAAAAAATGAAAGAAAAAAGAAGATTTATTATGAAAAACAGATTGTCTGATGATTTAGATATTAGAAGGTGGTTTGTCTAATTGCTTATGGCAAATGGCTTATAGCAAATAGCTATTAGCCATATGCTATTTGCTAAAATTATGGACTTATCAATTATAATTTTAAACTACAAAACTAAAGGACTGGTTAAGCATTGCATTAGAAATGTGAAAATTTCAGTGCAAAATTTGGATTATGAGATTATTATAGTTGATAATGGTTCAAACGATGGTTGCGGCGAAATGATACAAGAAAATTTTCCAGAAATTAAATTTATCCAAATACCTAAAAATGTTGGCTTCGCCTCCGGCAATAATGTTGGCATCAAAGAAGCAAAAGGAGAATATATCATGCTTCTAAATCCTGATGTTACGGTTTTGAACGGCTCTATAGAGAAAATGGTAGCTTTTATGAAAAATCATATTGATGTCGCCCTGGCCGGGCCAAAGCTGATTAATCCTAATGGTTCTTATCAAATATCGTGTCGTACTTTCCAAACACCAAGCTTAATATTATACCGTAGAACTCCGCTTGGTAATTTTCCTAAAGCTAAAGAGAAACTAAAAAAGCATTTAATGCTAGATTTTGACCATAATTCAAATAGGGAAGTAGATTGGGTTATGGGCGCTTGCATGCTTATTAGAAAATCTGCCCTTGATAAAGTCGGTTTATTAGATGAAAGATTTTTCTTTTATGTTGAAGACATGGATTGGTGCCGACGCTTTTGGGAAAATGGTTATAAGGTATATTATTTAGCAGAAGCGGAAATGGTACATCTTTATGAGCGCGCTTCAGCCGTGGAGGGCTGGAAATTTTGGACTTTTAATAAAATGACCAGAAGGCACATTGCCTCCTGGTTTAAATATTTTACTAAATATTTAGGGGTAAAAAACAATGCCTGAAAATAATTTAAAGACTGGCTTAGCCTCAAATCCTAAGCCCGACTTTTCAAAAATAGTAGAAAAGCCGCGAAAATCAACTTTTAGAAAAGTTGCTTTTTTAGTATTAAAAATCATTTTAATTTTATTGATAGTTGGCATTGTTATTGGCGTTGTTTTGGGCGTTTTATATTACAACAATATTAAACAGACATACAATTTGGCTATTTTGTCTAAAGTGAAATTGGAATCAGCGGCGCATTTAGTGATTAACCGGGATTTTAAGGGAGCTGCAGAACTGCTAAATAGCGCTAATGCTGATATGGCCCAGGCCAAGTCAAATATGGAAAAGGCGGCAATTTTTGATTATATACCATATATAGGCAGGCAGACAAAGGCAGCTAATAATGTTTTAATTGCAGGGCTTAAATTAACAGACAGCGGACAAAAGGTGCTTCTGTTGATGGAGGACATTACCGCGCCATTAAAGAATGAGTCAATAACTTTTTCCACGATAACGGCTAAGCAAAAGAGAGAGATTCTGGAAAAAATAGTTAGCTCAGAATCAATGCTTTTAGAAGTGCAAAAAGAAATTAACGATGCTGCAGCTGCTATTGATGAAATACCAGACAAGGGTTTAGTTGGTCCTTTGCGGGAAAATATCGCACCCATAAAATTGTATTTGCCAAAAGTTCGAGATCTGATTGATGGAGCTTTGCCCATGCTTAGGGTGGTTCCAAAAGTGGCCGGCTTTGATAAGCCGATTGCATATTTATTTTTGCTGCAAAATAATTCAGAATTAAGGCCGACCGGCGGATTTATAGGCACATATGGCATTCTGAAACTGCAAGATGGCGAAATTAAGGCCTTTCAAACAGATAATATTTATAATTTAGACAAATCTACTCAGCCAATACTTAAAGAACCTTCACCTCTGCCAATAGCTAAATATTTAGAGCAAAAAAATTGGTCTTTACGCGATATTAACTGGTCACCTGATTTTCCTACCACCGCTCAAAAGGCCTTATATATGTATGAGCAGGAAAATAAAATTTTAGAACAATTAAAAAGGGAGGGCAAGCCGCTTACTAGCGAGCAGGGTACGATTATTACAGATACAATTCCATATGAAAAAGTTGACGGCGTGATTGCTGTTACACCAGAAACCGTGGAAGATTTACTCAAATTAACTGGCCCAATCACTGTTGAGGGCGTTATGTTTACTGATGAAAATTTAACAGACCAATTAGAATATATTGTTGGGCAGGAATTTCGAGAGAAGGGGGTTCCTATTTCTGCGCGTAAGGAAATAATTATGAAGTTGGCTGATCAAATAAGAATAAAACTATTTTCTTTGCCTATGCAACGCTACGCTGACATTCTAGATATTGGCATAAAAGCATTAGCCAAAAAAGCAGTCTTAATATATTTTATTGATCCTGAACTAGAAAAATTAATTTTAGAAAGAAACTGGGGAGGGCAGGTTAAGCCATATGATGGCGATTATATAATGGTAGTTGATAGCAACTTGGCCAGCTTAAAAACCGATCAATATGTAACAAGGACAATAAATTATTCATTAAACAGAATTGGCGATGATGTTTTTGGAAAGATTTCTATTATTTATGAAAATAACGCCGATTTTACATGGAAATCAACAAGATTAAGATCTTACACAAGAGTTTATGTGCCCGAAGGCAGTCAGTTAATTGGTTCAACCGGTGCAATGGAAAATGATAAAATAAAAGATCCAGCCAATACGCCAGGTCAAGTTGAATCTTCTAGCGAATTGGGCAAAGCATATTTTGGCGCTTTTATTTCAATTGAACCGCATGAAGTGGGCACTTTAACCTTTGAATATAAACTGCCAGATAGCATAAAAATTCAAATTAATTCAGGGTATTATAACCTTTTAATTCAGAAACAGCCAGGCGTTACGCCTAATTTGACATTAAACCTGAATTTTGATAAAAATATTAAATCAGCAAGTCCGGCAGAAGCAGAAAAAGAATGGTTTAATAACAGCTATAATTTTTCTTCTGTCTTGGATGAGGATAAGGAATTTAAAATCAATTTTTAATATATGCTCAGGAAAAAAATCGGTATTGATTTAGGTACGACAAATATACTTGTATATTTGCCTAAGAAGGGAGTAGTTATTAATGAGCCATCTGTCGTAGCTATTTCTACTACCGATAAAAAAATCATGGCTGTCGGCTTGGAGGCCAAGGAAATGTTGGGCAAAACACCTGACACGATTATTGCTTTGCGTCCGTTAAAAGACGGCGTGATTGCTGATTACAAGACAACTGAAGCTATGCTTCGTTATTTTATAAATAAGGCCTTAGGTGGAATCAGGATTTTGCGTCCAGAAGTTATGGTCGCAGTGCCTGCTGGCATTACTTCAACTGAAAAAAGGGCGGTTATTGATGCAACTATGGCAGCTGGAGCTAAGGCCGCTTACATTATTAAAGAACCGATTGTGGCTGCTATTGGCGCAAGCATTCCTATTGGTAGCCCGAGCGGTAATATGATTATAGATATTGGTGGCGGTACTTCTGAAGTTGCAGTTATTTCTTTGGGAGGAATTGTGGCTTGCGCTTCCGTAAGGATTGGCGGCAATAAATTAGATCAGGCCATTATTGAATACACCAGACGCAAATATAATTTGGCAATTGGCGAAAGAACAGCAGAAATAATAAAGATAAATATTGGGGCAGCTTTGCCCATGGAAGAGCCATTAACTATGGAAGTTCGCGGCAGAGATATGATTACAGGATTGCCGCGCACTATTACGTTGACTACTAATGATATTGTAGAAGGAATTGAATATTGTTTGGAGGGAATTATAGACACAGTTAAAGAAGTTTTACATAATACACCGCCAGAGCTTTCAGCCGATGTTATTGATAAGGGTATTATTATGAGTGGCGGTACTTCACTTTTACGTAATGTCGATCAATTAATTTCTAGAGCTACTGGTGTGCCAGCTTATATTGCTGACGATGCTTATTTTTGCGTGGCCAAAGGAACGGGTGTGGCCCTGGAAAATTTAGATTTTTATAAGCGGTCTATTATCGGATCATAATAAAAATATTATATATAAAGACCCCGGCTTTGTCTGGGGTTTTTTACGCTTTACGAAGGTTAGTATTTTCGCTATAATTAAGCCATGTCTAGTTATAACTGGCCAGTCGTGGGCCATAAAAAAATCACTAAATTTTTGCAAAAATGTTTGGAGCAAAACCGGTTGGCCCATGCTTATTTATTTTCCGGCCAAGAGCATTTAGGCAAAACCTTGGTGACTGAAAATTTTATTGCTTCAATTTTATGCTCTGATTATCATAGGGCAAATAATTTAGAGATAAAATCAATACCTTGCAACCAATGCGCATTTTGCTCGCAATTAGCCAGAGGTATTCATCCAGACGTTTATTTTTTAAAAAGGGAAGAGGATAAAAAAAATATTAGTGTAGAACAGGTCAGAAAGATGAAAGAATTCTTGAGTTTAACTACATTTTTAAATTCTTTCAAGATAGCAATAATTGAGCATGCCGAGGAATTAAATGAAAACGCTCAAAATGCACTATTAAAAATTCTAGAGGAACCAACGCCAAAAACAATTTTAATTTTACAAACTCCTGATTTTAATTTGCTTTTACCAACTATTAATTCGCGCTGTCAATTATTAAGATTTTATCCTGTACCAGATGAAGAAGTTTATCACCATCTTATTAATTTGGGCGAGAAACGTGAACAAGCTAAAATTTTTACGGCTTTAGCACATGGGAAAATAGGGCTGGCGATTAATTACTATAAAAATCCCGAGATTTTTACTGAATATTTGGAAAACATGAAGGATTTGTTGGCAGTTTTTAATTTAAAATTAATAGATAAAATAAAAATTATAAATAATTTATTGCCTGTTA
>JAFGMD010000012.1 GCA_016927685.1 Candidatus Falkowiibacteriota bacterium | reverse complement strand
GATAAAAGCTACTCCGGGGATAACAGGCTAGTCTCCCCCAAGCGTCCACAGCGACGGGGAGGTTCGGCACCTCGATGTCGGCTCGTCGTATCCTGGAGCTGAACAAGGTTCCAAGGGTTTGGCTGTTCGCCAATTAAAACGGCACGTGAGCTGGGTTCAGAACGTCGTGAGACAGTTCGGTCTCCTATCCGCTATGGGCGTCGAAACTTGAGGGGTCCCTTCTCTAGTACGAGAGGACCGAGAAGGACGAACCTCTGGTGTACCAGTTGTCCTGCCAAGGGCATCGCTGGGTAGCCAAGTTCGGTTTAGATAAACGCTGAAAGCATCTAAGCGTGAAACTGTCCCCAAGATTAGGTTTCATAGAACCCTAGTAGACTACTAGGTTGATAGGCAGCAGGTGTAAGAGTAGTAATACTTTTAGCCGAGCTGTACTAATAGTTCATTGTTTAACCACAAAAATTATAGTGAATAAAGTCAATAGATAGAGGTTATCTCATAAATTGAGATAACTTTATCTGGTGATTTTAGCGAGAGGGCAACACCCGTTCCCATTCCGAACACGGCAGTTAAGCCTCTCAGCCCCGATGATACTCCTCCGGGGGGAAAGTAGGACATTGCCAGTTTAACAAAAAGAACACCGCAAGGTGTTCTTTTTGATTTTCTTGACTTAGAATTGAATAATTGGTAATCTAATTTAAAATGAAAGGGGGTGAAATAATTGACAGAAGTCAAGAAAAGAAAAAAGGAAAAATTGGCTCCACTCGGATATACGTACTGCTCTAAATGCGATATTTATTTTCCGCAAAAAAGTCAGGCTGAGAAAGAAAGATTACAAAAAGAGCTTGAGTCTAAGATGATTTCAGAAGAAAGAAAATCAATGCTGCCCGGCCTTGTTAATTTAACAGGATGTCCTTTATGCGCTGCTGCTTTTCAGATAAAAAAGCTATCACGCAATTTACGAGTCAGTATGGGGCATAATGATTAAGCCAATAAAGCGGAATTTATATTCCGCTTTTTTGTTTTAGACAATAATTTTTTTTAATGCTAAAATTGGAATACTTAAATATATGACAATAATTGAACAAGTAGAAAAAATTGTCCGTGAGACTTGTGCCAAAGAAACAAATAAATTTCCTTTGGCGCTGGATACACATTTCATTGCAGTTGTAGAAAATGCCAAACTTTTGGCAAAAAAACTGCGTGCTGATTTGGAGATTGTAACAATTGCCGCTTGGCTTCATGACTATGCCAGCGTTTGTGATGCAAGATTAGTGGAGGATCACCATATTCACGGACTTAAACTAGCCCAAGAAATTCTAAGCGGTTTAAATTATCCTCAAGACAAGATTGATCGGGTCAAACACTGTATCGAGGCGCATCGTGGTAGCCAAAAAATAAAAAGAGAAACGATTGAGGCTGAATGCGTGGCCAGCGCAGATGCTATGGCTCACATAACAGATTTTTCGGCCTTGTTGTATTTGGCCTGGAAAGTTCATGGCTTAGATTATCAACCAGGCCTGAACTGGGCCTTGGCTAAAATGGAGCGCAGCTGGAATAAATTAATTCCAGAGGCGAGAGAATTAGTCAAAGAACAATACGAAGCAATTAAAAAAGTTTTTAAATAATATATGCGCCAGATCGCCGATTTACATATTCATTCCAAATATTCGCGGGCTTGCTCGCAGGATTTGACATTGGAAAATATTGATAAGTGGTGCCAAATCAAGGGTATTGATATTGTGGCTACTGGCGATTTTACTCATCCGGCTTGGTTTAAAGAAATAGCAAATGGCTTAGTGCCAATGGCGAATGGCTTACACCAACTTAGAAGTGGTAATGGCAAAGTAAAATTTATCTTAGGCACGGAAATTTCTTGCATTTATAAACAGGGCGATAAATGCCGCAGAATACATATAAATATTTTTTTCCCAGAGATTTCTGATGTTGAGAAATTTAACGATTACCTGGAAAAAGGTGGATACAATTTGAAATCAGATGGTAGGCCAATTTTGGGCATGTCAGCAATTGAACTGACAAAAATTTGTTTGGATATAAATAAGAAAGCGCTGATTATTCCAGCGCATGCCTGGACACCTTGGTTTTCTATCTTTGGTTCCAAATCTGGCTTTGACACTATTGAAGAATGCTTTGGAGAATATGCAAAAAATATTTTCGCCATTGAAACTGGCCTTTCCTCTGACCCGCCCATGAATTGGCGTTTATCAGCTTTGGATAAAATTACTTTGGTTTCTAATTCTGATGCGCACTCATTGCCAAATCTTGGTCGCGAAGCAAATGTTTTTGATTTTGCAGAAAGTTCTTATGATGAAATTTATAATACTTTAAAAAATAAGGATAAGAAGAAATTTTTATTCACAATTGAATTTCATCCCGAAGAAGGCAAATATCATATTGATGGTCATGCGACATGTAATGTATCTTTGGAACCGAAGGAAACAAAAAAGAATAAAGGTTTGTGTCCGGTCTGTAAAAAACCCTTAACCATTGGTGTATTACATCGAGTTGATGATTTGGCCGATCGAGAAGTGGGAGAACTTGATAATCATATTCCTTACAAAAACATTGTGCCTTTGTCAGAAATAATTGCCGAGGCTTTTGATTTGGGAAAAAATTCAAAGAAAGTTCAGGAGGAATATTTTAGTATGATTAAAAAAGGTAAAAATGAATTTGCTGTACTTCTTGATTTAAGCATTGAGGAATTAAAAAAAATTGGTCAAGGCGAAGTTGTTGAGGGTATTAAAAGAGTTCGTGAAGGTAAATTATTTATTGAGCCGGGTTATGATGGTATATATGGTATCGTAAAAATTTTTAATGGCAAAGAAAGAAAAAAATTTCAGCAAGCAAGTTTAATATAATATTAAAACAATAAAACCCTTCTATGATTAAAAGGGTTTTATTGTTGCTTATTGGTTAAGCATTTATCTTCTGCGTTTTTTAGCAGCTTTCTTTTTCTTTTTTGCAGCTTTCTTTTTTCCTTTTTTAGCTGCTTTTCTTTTCTTTGCCATTTCTTTAAAGTTAATTTTTAGGCAATTATTTTATATCTTAATTATAATACTTATTAGCAAGTTATTAAATGATTTTATGCTAAAAACTGTGGATAACTTTTAAATTTTTTTTAAAAATTTTTTTTATGATTATTATTGACAATAAAAATTTTATTTGATATACTATTTTTAGTTCGTAAGAACTTTTTTTATTTGGAATGTAGGCGAATCCCGCACTTGGCGGGCAAGGGCCGGTAGCTCACCTGGTAGAGCGCCTCGTTTGCACCGAGGAGGTAGCGGGTTCAAGTCCTGTCCGGTCCATAATTATGCCAAAAATAACAGATGAAAATTTAGTCGCACGATATTTGGCTGGTGATAAAAAATCATTAGAGATACTTATAAAAAAATATCTCAAGCCGATTTTTAATTTTTGCTATTATTATACCAGTAATGAAGCGGATGCTGAGGATATTACACAAGAAGTTTTTGTAAAAATTTGGAAGAATCTACAGAAATTTGACCAAGCAAAAAGTTTTAGTACCTGGTTATTTGCAATTACCAAAAATACAGCACTGGATTTTTTAAAAAAGAAAAAGAATGTGCCATTCTCTGCGTATACAGAAGAAGAAGAGAAAATATTTTTCGATTCACTTATTGACCGGTCTCCATTACCCGATAAGTTATGTGAACAAGCAGAAACAAAACGCAATCTTGACACCAAGCTTGGACTTCTTCCTTTAAAATATAGGAAAGTAATTAATTTAAGATATAGATTTGATTTGTCTTTTTCGGAAATATCTAAGAGATTAAATGAGCCCCTAAATACCGTGAAAAGTCGATACCGCCGGGGCGTTATAATGCTTAAGAAAATCTACCAAAAAACATAGAATTAATATAAAAAAGATGCACCAAAAGGCATCTTTTTTTCGTATTTATTAATAAGGGGTTAATAAATAAGATTATGAATAATTTATCAAATTTTAAGCCAATTGAACCGCCAAAAGAACTTTTTAATAATATTACTGAGCGCTTAAAGAAAGAACAAAATTTTTTTGCTCTTAAATTAAGATTAGCCATTTTTTCTATTTGTTTAACCATTTCATTGGTTGCCTTTGCGCCAGTCCTAAAAATGCTATATGTAGATTTTTCACAATCTGGTTTTATTAAATTTTTATCATTAATATTCTCTGATTTTGAGATTATTAAAATATATTGGCAAAATTTTATATTTGTATTATTGGAAACGTTACCAATATTCAGCTTGCTCTTATTTTTTGGAACTATTTTTGTGATATTTGAGTCTATTTATATTTTATTCTTTGATTTTAAAATTATTATTAATAGACATAAGTTAATTAATTAAAAAATTAATATGGAAGAAAATAATGTAATAAATAAAAATAAAGAAAATACAGAAAAAAAATTTTATACAAATAAATCATTTATTATTTTTACCTCTATTGTTGGTGGCCTAATTATTTTATTGCTGGTTTTTAATATAGGCATGAATGTCGGTTTTAGAAAGGCTGGATTCTCTCATAATTGGGGAGATAATTATCATAGAAATTTTGCGGGACCAAGGCAGGGTTTTGTGGGAGATTTTAGAAACGATGACTTTATTCAATCTCATGGCGTTTTTGGACAAATACTTAAAATAGAAGGAAAATCTCTGATTATCAATAGCATTGATAATTCAGAAAAAGTTGTTAATTTAAACAACGACACAATAATTAGGCATTTTAAGGATGCCGTAGAATTATCTGAATTAAAAGTTGAGGATTATTTGGTCATTATAGGAGAACCAAATGAGACAGGCCAAATAGAAGCAAAATTAATAAGAATATTGCCACCCCCACCACAAAATAATAATTTTCCAAATAATCGGCCTATAATACCCAATTCTTTCCCAGCATTTTAATTATAAATATTCTAAAAATATGCTAAAAAAAATTTTGGACCTTATAATAAAGCATAAAATAATTACCAGCGTTATTATTTTCATTTTGGTCGGCGGAAGCGTTTGGGCATATAAAGCAGCTCATAGTTCTATCCAGGAAACGCGTTATGTGCTTGGCTCTGTTGAAAAAGGAACAATAATAGTAACAGTTTCGGGTACTGGCCAAGTTTCTGCCGCCAATCAATTAGATATAAAACCAATAGTATCAGGGAAAATTACCTCCTTGCCAGTTGTCGTAGGGCAAGAAGTAAAGTCCGGCGTTTTAATTGCTAAAATTGATTCTAGCGATGCTTATAAATCTGTTAGGGACGCAGAATCAGCCCTAGAAAGCGCAAAATTATCTTTAGAAAAATTACAGCAAGCCGCAGATCCATTATCTTTATTACAAGCAGAAAATTCCATAATTAGTGCTAAAGAATCTAAAGCAAATGCTGAAGAGAATTTAGCTAAGGCCTATGAAGACGGATTCAACGCAGTAGCCGATGCATTTTTAGATTTGCCAACTATTATTTCCGCTCTTTACGAAATACTTTACGGAAGTAATATTAACAGCAATCAGTGGAATGTTGATTATTATGCTAACTCTTTAAATTTGAATCAAGCGGCCATATATACTTATCAGGAAAGCGCGGAGTCATCTTATGAATTGGCCAGAAGACAATATGACCAAAATTTTATTGATTACAAAGCGACTAGCAGATTTTCTGATAGTGAAACAATTGAAAAATTAATAGATGAAACATATATCACCTCCAAAAATATTGCTGAAGCCATAAAAAACGCCAATAATTTCATACAATTTTATATTGATAAAACCAAAGAAAATAATTTACAGCCAGTTGCGCAATCAACAGCTCATTTATCGACTCTTAATGGCTATACTGGTACGATTAATAATTTTGTTTCAAATTTGTTATCAATAAAAAATACAATACAAAACTCAAGGGCCAGTATTACATCTTCAGAGCGGACTATTGCCGAGAAAGAGGGTTCATTAGAAAATTTAAAGGCAGGAGCTGATCCGCTTGATATTAAAACGCAAGAATTATCTATTAAACAAAAAGAGATTGCCCTAACGGATGCTTGGGGGAAATTAGCCGACTATACTATTAGGGCAACGTTTGATGGGATTATCGCAAGTGTTGATGTAAAAAAGGGCGATATAGCAAGTTCGGGTAGCGCCTTAGCTACCCTAATAACCAAGCAGAGAATTGCGGAAATATCTCTAAACGAAGTTGATGTCGCTCAAGTTAAAGTTGGTCAAAAAGCTACTTTAACATTTGATGCAGCAGAAGACTTGACAATAACCGGTGAAGTAGTTGAGGTGGATACACTTGGTACAGTAAGTTCCGGAGTCGTCTCTTATGATGTTAAAATAAATTTTGATACTCAAGATGAAAGAATTAAGCCCGGCATGAGCGTTTCAGCAGCTATTATTACGCAAACTCATCAAGATGTATTGGCTGTGCCAAGCTCAGCAGTTAAATCAAATAATGATATAAATTATGTTTTAAAATTAAGTGAACAATATACAGATACTACCGCACAAGGCGTTAATTCGGCAGAAAAGCCAAGCCAAGTTCAAGTGGAAATTGGTCTATCTGATGATACCAATATTGAAATTACTTCTGGCCTAACAGAGGGTGATATCATAGTAGTCAAAACAATTACCAGCTCTTCTTCAAGTAGCTCTAGCTCTTCAATAAATAAGTCATCTAATTCTTCAGGTAGTATATTCGGCGGAAATGACGGACCTCCCAACGGAGCAATGATGATAAGATAAAAAAATATGATTGAAATTAAGGATATTACTAAGATTTATAAAACAGGCGCTACAGAGTATCAGGCATTGCACGAGGTAAGTTTTAAAATTGAAGACGGAGAATTTGTAGCTATTATGGGACCATCTGGTTCTGGCAAATCTACGCTAATGCATATTTTAGGGGCATTAGATACGCCGACTAGCGGAATATATTTTTTAGATAGAAAAGATGTATCTAAATTAAGCGAGGATCAATTGGCAGATATTCGTAAGCAAAAAATTGGTTTCGTATTTCAATCATTTAATTTATTGCCCAGAGCGACTGTATTGAGAAATGTTGTTTTGCCCTTAGTGTATGAAAGCATTAATAGGGAAGAGCGTGAAAGGCGAGCAAAAAAAGTATTAAAAGAAGCTGGTCTTGATGAAGAATTTTTTACACATCTTTCTAATCAGTTGTCCGGCGGGCAAATACAGCGCGTAGCCATTGCCAGAGCATTAGTAAATAACCCAACTCTTATATTAGCAGATGAGCCAACTGGCAATCTTGATACAAAAACTGGGGAAGTTGTCCTAAATACATTTGAAAAATTAAATAGAGAGGGCGGCAGGACAATAATTATAATTACTCACGAAGCTGAAGTGGCTAAACATGCAGACAGAACCATATTTATTAAAGATGGAAGGGTAGTGAGCGATACTAAAAATAAAAAATAATTTTATGAAATTAAGCGATATTTTTGAAGAAACTAAAACAGCGCTGTCTTCTAATAAGGCTAGATCGGGTTTAACAGTACTTGGTATTATTATTGGCATCAGTTCGGTTATTGTTATGCTTTCTATCGGGCAAGGAGCACAAAGTTCTATTGAGTCAAATATTGCTTCTATTGGGTCAAACCTAATTACTGTTTCAAGCGGCGTACAAAGAGGTCCTGGCACAATGGTAAGCTCTGGCAGAGGTTCAGCAAAATCATTAAAGCTAACTGATGCTGAAGCAGTTGCGTCTCAAATTGAGAATATTTTGGCCGTTGCTCCTGAAGTTAGCGGGCGCTATCAAGTTTCAGCCAAAGGCCAAAATACAAATACGCAAATTATAGGAACCACTTCATCATATACTATTGTGAAAAGCATAGCCATGGCAAGCGGTGATTTTATTTCAGATCAAAATTTCCAATCGTCATCAAGGGTTGCTGTTTTAGGCCCCACAACAAGGGACGATATTTTTGGCGAAGAAGTTGATGCTGTCGGGCAAATTTTAAAAATAAATAAAATAGAATTTAAAGTAATAGGGATAACAGAGGCAAAGGGGGGCTCAGGTATGGGGAGCCAAGATGACCGTATATATATTCCCCTTAGTACTGCCCAGAAATATCTTACGGGCAATGAATATCTAACGACAATAAATACTTCGGCCATAAATGCTAATGCGTTAGACATTGTACAAGAAGACATCACCAATCTTTTATTGGATTTACACAAAATATCTGATCCAGCAAACGCTGATTTTAGCATTATGAATCAGGCCGATATTGCCTCAACGGCTACTAGCGTGGCCAAGACATTCACATTACTTTTAGGTGCTGTGGCCAGCATTTCTTTATTAGTTGGTGGTATTGGTATTATGAATATGATGTTGACAACAGTTACTGAAAGAACTAAAGAAATTGGTTTGCGCAAAGCTATTGGCGCAAGAAGGAGAGATATAAGCATTGAGTTTTTAATTGAAGCGGTATCATTGACTTTTATTGGAGGATTACTGGGAATATTTATTGGTTATATAGTTTCTTATGGAGTAAATTATTTTGGCTGGACAACCACTACAGTGACTTTTTCTTCTATTATTTTAGCTTTTGGGGTATCAGCTGCAATTGGTATTATTTTTGGCTATTATCCGGCAGTCAGAGCTTCAAAATTAAATCCAATTGAAGCATTAAGATATGAATAATTATTAAATATAAAAAAATGAAAAAACAACACACTCTAATTATCATTTTTGTGATAGCAATTGTAGTTATTAGCGCATTATCTTTTTATGGCGGCATGAGGTGCGCCCAAAATAAAAGAAATCTGGGTTTTTCTCAAGGGCCCGGCCAATTGAATAGCCAAGGCATACGAATGAATAATGGCATGACTAGCGGTGAGATCCTTGCTATTGACGATAATAGCGTAACTTTAAAAATGAAAGAAAGCGGTTCAAAAATAATTTTATTGAGCGATTCTACTGCGATATCCAAAATGACTGATAGCAGCAAAACAGATTTAATAGTAGGTACAAATGTTACGGTAACTGGCACGACAAATAGTGATGGTAGCATTACTGCAAAGTCAATACAGATAAGATCTGCAGATAATCAAGAAATGCCGCCATTGCCAGGAGAAGAAATAAATTCTACTCCACCTTCAGTAAAATAATTCATTTGTATAATAAAAACGCCTCGTTTTAGCCGAGGCGTTTTTTACTCATTATATCTTAGGTTTTCTTACTCTTTTATATATCCATCTGGCAATTATGTAAATTAAGCCAAGAACGAGCAGGTAAGGAATTATACTTATAAGCCAGAAGAAAGCAACGATTATAAAATTAACAAAACCCTGCAAACTAACAATTAAATTTTGGATGGCTTGTTTTAAAATGACATAAGGTTGCCATTTTTCAGCCGGAATATTAATTTGCGCCTCGCTGGAAATACTTACGGCAATAGTAGACATTTCTGTTTGATTGTCTAAATATCTGACACGTCCTTTAATTCGTTCAATTTCTCCTTGAACTTGGTCAAGTTTTTCGCGAACTGCTATTATTTCTTCAACTTTTTGAGCGCGTTTTAATAATTCCAGATATTGCGCTTCCACTGCTAGGTTATGGGATAGGTCGGCTTGCAAATCAACATATTCTTCCGTGACTTCTTTGCCGCTAATATTTTCGCGCTCAACTAATTTTGCTAAAGATTTAATTTTACTAATCAAATTGTCAAAACCAGAAACAGGAACCCGCAAAATAAGGTTGGCAAATTTTTGACCCTTTCTGTCCTCGGTAATCGTTGAATTCTGTACAAAACCATTTAATAATATTGCGTCATTGGTGATTTGGGCGGCTGTTTTCTCAACATCATCAACAGTAATAGCTAAATTGGCTGTTTTAATTATTTTTTGCTCTGTCATGCCAGCATTACCGGCACTCGGTGCCATGGCTGGAATAGGTGCGGCCATCTCATAAGATTGAGTTGATTCTTTGGTTCTTACGTCAAGAGCAGTCATCCCAATACCAAAATCAATGCCAGAGGAGGGAAGGGCAACGGGGCTTTCTATTGAATAATAAGAATTTCTGTTTCGCCAACTAATAACAGCATGTAAAAGAAAATAGATCACGGCTAAGACGCCGATAATCACCAGTATAATCAAAACAATCTTTTTGATAATTTTTACTAAATTAATTTTTGGTGCATTGTCCATAATTTATTATTAAGAATTAGATTACTTACATTATAGCAGAAAAAAAATAAAAACTGCTAATATGATTTTTGACTTTTAGCGCTATTTTAGCTAAAATAATTGATATTAAGTCATTAGCCATTAGTAATTGGGTATTGGCTAAAAGAAATATAATATGTCAGAAAATAAATCAAATTTCGCCCAAAAAGAAGAAGAAATCATTGCTTTTTGGGAGAAAAATAAAATTTTTGAAAAATCAGTTAAGGCGCGCGAGAAGTCGCCAGTTTTTTCATTCTATGATGGTCCGCCATTTGCTTCGGGTTCACCACATTATGGCCATCTTTTAGCCTCTACGTTAAAAGATACAGTAACGCGTTATTGGACTATGCGCGGATTTAAGGTTGAGCGTACTGTTGGTTGGGATTGCCATGGTTTGCCCGTAGAAAACCTGATTGAAAAGGAATTAAAAATAAAATCAAAGAAAGAAATTTTAGGATTGGCTAAAAATGAATATGACAGCATTAAATTATTTAATGATCGCTGTCAAGCATCTGTTTTTACATGCGTAGATGAGTGGAAGGATACTTTCAGGCGCATCGGCCGTTGGGCTGATTATTCCAATCAATATGCGACCATGAATAAAGAATACACTGAAACGGTTTGGTGGGTTTTTAAAGAACTTTTTAATAAAGGTTTGGTATATAAGGATTATCGCGTAGCCCCTTATTGCCCTCGCTGTGGTACTCCATTATCGAATTTTGAAGTTAATCAAAATTATCAGAAAGCAAAAGATCCTTCAATTTATTTCAAGGTCAAAATAAAAGATCAGGATAATGCTTACTTTTTGGTTTGGACTACAACGCCCTGGACATTGCCTTCAAATGTAGCTTTAGCCGTAGGCAAGTCAGTTGAATATGCGAAAATCAAAGTCGGCAGGGAATATTATATTTTGGCCAAAGCCAGATTAGACACTCTTGAAAAATATTTGGGGCATTATGAGCTTGTTGAATTATTTAAAGGAGCCGACCTTTTAAATTGGGAATACGAACCGATTTTTGATTATTTTAAAAAGTTAGATAGAAAAGCTTATTATGTAATTGAGGGAGATTTTGTTACGACAGAAGATGGCACGGGCATAGTTCATATTGCCCCGGCTTTTGGCGAAGAAGATATGGAAATAGGCAGAAAGTATAATTTGCCAGTTTTAATGACAGTTGATTCAGAGGGCAAGTTTAAGTCAGAAGTAAAAGATTGGGCAGGAGTTTTTGTAAAAGATGCTGATTTGAAAATAATGGAATATTTAAAAGATAAAAATATTTTAATATCCGGCATAAACGATAAAATTGAGCATGATTATCCTTTTTGCTGGCGCTGTGACAGCCCATTAATTTATTATGCGTTAGACGCTTGGTATGTGGCAGTCACAAAATTTAAAGATAATTTGGTATATAACAATAATGAATTAAGAATAACTGATCCTAATGGAAAAAAACATGAAGGCATTCGTTGGGTACCGGAGCATCTTAAAGAGGGTCGTTTTGGTAAATGGCTGGAAGGCGCTAAGGACTGGAATATTTCCAGAAATAGATTTTGGGGTGCGCCAATTCCTGTCTGGCAATGTGAAAAATGCAATACTTATAAGGTTGTGGGCAGTATTAAAGAATTGGAAAATTCAGAAATAAAAGATTTGCATAGACCCTATATTGATGAAATTAAATTTAAATGCGCTTGCGGCGGGGAAATGAATCGCATAGAAGAAGTTTTTGACTGCTGGTTTGAATCTGGTTCTATGCCTTACGCTCAGTATCATTATCCTTTTGAAAATAAAGAAAAATTTGAGAAAGGCTTTCCTTGTGATTTTATTGGCGAGGGTCTGGATCAAACCCGCGGTTGGTTTTATACTTTGCATGTTTTAGCGACAGCGCTATTTAATAAACCAGCATATAAAAATGTAATTGCAAATGGATTAATCTTGGCAGAAGACGGAAAAAAACTTTCTAAGAGATTGAAAAATTATACCGAACCAAATATTTTAATTGATAAAGCAGGCGTAGATGCGATTCGCTATTTTTTGCTAGTTTCAACGCCCATGGGTGAAGATTATCGTTTTTCGGATCGCTTAGTCGAAGAGACTCTGCGAAAAACCGTTATGCTTTTGAATAATATTTACAGTTTTTATGCTTTGTATGAAAAAAGCATGAATTTTGATAAAAATTTAAGACCAAATGATTTGGAAAATATTTTAGACAAATGGATTGTAGCTAAATTAAATATTTTATTAAAAGAAGTTACGGAAGAGATGGATATTTTTGATTTAACGCGGGCAGCGCGACCAATATCCGACTTTATTAATGAATTATCAACTTGGTATTTACGACGCAGTCGAGAAAGGTTTAAAGGAGATGATCAAAATGATAAGGCGCATGCTTTAGCCACAATGCATTATATTTTATTAAACTTAGCTAAAATTTGTGCTCCATTTTTACCTTTTACAGCTGAAAATATTTATCAAAAATTACACGGCAAAAAAGAAAGCGTGCATTTGGAAGATTGGCCAAGCGTGGCACCTGATTTGATCAAGTCAGAATTATTAGAACAAATGGAAATAGCGAGAAAATTAATTGAGCAAGCTTTGGCTGCCAGAGCAGAAGCGGGCGTTAAAATTAGGCAACCGTTAAACAAATTGATTATTACAAAAAAATCTTTGCCCAATGAATTTTTGGAATTGATTAAGGAGGAGGTAAATGTTAAGGTGGTAGAGATTTCCGAAAAATTACCGACAGAAAAGAATTATATAATAGGCGCAGATGAGCTGTATAAAGTTGCCCTTAATATTAAAATTTCAGCTGATTTACAGAGAGAGGGGCATATCAGGGAATTAATTAGATTTATCAATGCCCTTAGAAAAGATTTAAATTTAAGCTTAGGAGATTCTGTTAATGTGTATTATCAAACAAAAGATAAAGATTTATTAAAAGCAATCAGCGAGGCCAAGGAAGAAATAAAAAAGAGTACTTTATCAAAAGATATTTTAGATGAAAAAGTAAAATTAGCTAAAGATGAACAGAAAGAATTCGAAATAAATGGTTTAAAAATTTGGATTGGCATAAAAAAGCCATAGCATTAAGCTATGGCTCTTAATTTAATTTCGCTGACAGGAACGAGGTGGTTGTGTCTGTTTGTCTTTCTTTTTTTATTGATTCTCCTCAAGAAATCAGTTAATATTATTTTGGTAATCTGATCAATCCGCAAGTAACACTTG
Source organism: Candidatus Falkowiibacteriota bacterium (assembly GCA_016927685.1). Taxonomy (GTDB): domain Bacteria; phylum Patescibacteriota; class Patescibacteriia; order CAIXNZ01; family CAIXNZ01; genus CAIXNZ01. The sequence continues at coordinate 75,913 of JAFGMD010000012.1, read as the reverse complement.
CCATTAAGTATTTCATCTATAAGCACTAATCTGGCTCGGTAGTTTGGATGATTCTTGTGCCAGCTTGAACTTATAATTTTTTGACTGTGCGTTATCAGATAGACCTTGATAATTTCATTGTCGTAGGTATAGAGAGCAAAGGTGCGTATGCCAATAGGTTTTAATATTTCAATGTTAAATTCGGCCTGTAAATAAACATACTTACGTAAGTTATGATTTTCACGCTTCCTTTGTCTGTGAGCCCCACCCTTAAGAAGAACCGCCCCTCCTGGCAATCTGAATTTATCATCTTTATTGATTTCATTAACCAGCAAAACCTCAAGACCCTTTGAACTTCCCGAAAGATAGATACCCAAGACAGTACACATTTTCTTTTTTGATAACTCCTTTTCCTTTTGTGGACCAATAATGCTTTCCATTCCATCCTCCTTATATAACATCAATAATTTAATGTTAATGTATTATAATAATATTGTCAAGATATGGAATTACTAGCGCCTGCGGGCAATTTTAGTAAAATGAAATATGCTATTGAATATGGGGCAGATTCAGTTTATCTGGGTTTGCCCTCTTTAAGCTTGCGCGCTAGAATTAACGATTTTACGCCATTAAAACTAGAAGAAGCGATTAAATATTGCCACGATCACAATAAGAAAATATATGTGACTGTAAATATATACGCCCATAACCATCACCTCAAGTCAATAGAACAAAATTTGAAATTGCTGAATAAGTTAAAGCCCGATGCGGTTATTATTTCAGACCCAGGTATCATTATGCTGGCAAAAAAACATTTAAAAGGCATTGATTTGCATTTATCTACTCAAGCTAATTGCACAAATTGGCAAGCCGCCCAATTTTGGCATAAACAAGGGATTAAAAGAATTATTTTGGCCAGAGAGTTAAATTTAAAAGAAATAAACGAAATTCATAAAAAAGTTCCGCAATTAGAATTAGAAGGCTTTGGGCATGGCGCTATGTGTATGGCCTATTCTGGACGCTGTATTCTATCTAGTTATTTGGCCAATCGTAGCGCTAATTTGGGCGATTGTTCTCACCCATGTCGTTGGTCATATAAATTACATTTAGAAGAAGAAACGCGGCCAGGTGAATTTATGCCCATCGAAGAAGATCAGCATGGTACATATATTTTAAGCTCAAAAGACATTTGTATGATTAAATATCTGAAAGAAATGGAAAGGGCTGGTATTAAGCATTTTAAAATTGAAGGCAGGACAAAAAGTATTGCTTATTTGGCTAATGCAGTTAAAATTTACAGGCAAGCCCTAGATAATATGAATAACAAGAGTTTGACTGATAATTTATATAAGGAATTACAAAAAATTTCCAACAGAGATTTTACGACGGGTTTCTATTTTGACACTGAAAAAGTAAAAATGCAGAATTATAATAAAACCCACTTTCGTTCGGAATCAGAATTTTGCGGAGAAGTTATTGAAAGTAAAAAAAATAATAAAAAAGCTTGGCAAGCTAAAATCAAGGTGCATAATGTAATTAGATCGGGCGAGACAATAGAATTTATTAGACCACTTCAAGATAACTTTACTGAAAAAATTAAGGAGATTTTTGATTTAGATAAGAAAAAAAATGTCAAAGAAGTCCATGGTGGACAAGGTAAGGCAATATTAGTTAAACTTAATAAAGAGGTGCCGGTTATGACTATTTTAAGAAAAAAGATATGATTTCATACTTAAAAGGTAAAATTCAATATGTAGGCGCGAATTTTATAGAGATCAACGTCAATAATATTGGCTATAAAATTTTTACTACTGCAAATATTTTAAATAAGGCAAAAGTTGCGCAAGAAGTTGAAATTTTTTGTTATCAAAACGTGAAAGAAGATGCTATTGACCTTTTTGGCTTTGCCAGTCGCGAAGAACAGCTTATGTTTGAGAAGTTGATTTCTGTTTCGGGCATTGGGCCAAAGACAGCTTTAAACGCTTTATCTGTTGCTAAGATTGATGAAATTGAGTCAGCTATAATCTCTGGCGATGCTTCAGTTCTGACAAAGATTTCTGGTATTGGCAAAAAAACCGCTGAACGCATTGTATTGGAATTAAAAAATAAATATAAAGGCTTGGCCGAAGTTAGTGGCAAGATAATTCAATCTGAAGATGCCGATGTAATCGATGCTTTAGTCGGCCTAGGATATTCTACAGAACAAGCCAGAGATGTTCTAAGGCAAATTGATAAAAATATAAAAGGTACTGAGAAAAAGGTCAAAGCCGCTTTACAACTTTTAAGTAAAAAATACTAAAATGGAAATTAAAGAAATTACATATAAAGAAGAATGGGATAATAAAATTGGGACGCAGAAAATGGCCCAATTTTTGCAATCATGGGAATGGGGAGAATTTCAACAGAGATTAAATAGAAAAATTTGGCGTCTGGACTTTGATGGAGTTTATATTTTAGTAATTAAAATGACTTTGCCGTTTAATAAGAGTTATTTGTATATTCCCAGATTAAATTTTGAGTTGAATAAAAATATTATTGAAGGCATAAAAGATCTTGCCAAAAAGGAAGGTTGTATTTTTATTAAGATCGAGTCAATCAAACAAAACTTGGGGAGTTTGGGATTTAAAAAGGTTAAAAATACACAACCCAATAAAACTTTATTACTAGATTTGACCAAAAGCGAAGAGCAATTATTGGACGAAATGCATCAAAAATGGCGCTATAATATTCGTTTAGCGGCAAAAAAAGGAGTTACTCTGCAAATTTGTCGAGAGGAAGAATTTTTAAAATTTTATGATTTGCTGGTTGATACATTTAGACGGAAAGAAAAAAAATTATTTAATTGTACCTATTATAATAAATTGTATCAAGATCATTTGGCTAAAATATATTTCGCCCAGTACGAAAGCAAGATTTTATGTGCCAATATGATTGTTTTTTTTGGAGACACGGCTACATATTTGTATGGCGGATCAGCTCCAGATGATAAAAATTTAATGGCACCGCATTTTTTGCAATGGGAATTGATTAAAATCGCCAAGAATAAAGGCTATAAATATTATGATTTTTGGGGGATTGACGAGGCTAAATGGCCAGGCGTGACAAGATTTAAAAAAGGTTTTGGAGGGTTTGAAATTGAATATGCTGGGAGCTGGGATTTGCCAGTAGATAAGGCCTGGTTCTTACTATATAAAATAGTAAAAATATTTAGATAAAAAAATCACCTAGTAAAGCTAGGCGATTTTTTTATTTATATTTATTCAAGTTGCACAACTCCTTTGTTTTTGCCTAGTTCATCTGCTTCAAGATTTGTAGTCAAGCCAGTAATTGTTTTTTCTATAGAATCAAGGGTTTGAGAGTCAATTACTGAAAGTTCTATTTCATTAATTAAAGTCATTATTTTATTGGCATCTGATATTATCGGGGTTATGGCTATTTCGAATTCTGCAGTTGTTTTGGTTACTGAGGCGGGAATGCGTGAAATTTGCCAAATTAGCTGGTTTTGTTCTCCTAATATTAAATTTCCCGCTGAAATATTTTCATTGCCCGCATAATTAACATAATCTGGTAATTTTATTTGCACTTTAATATTATTTATTTCATGCAATGAATTTGTAAGAGTCAAAAATACTTTATAACTTGTTGTTTGTCCAACAATTGGGGGCAAGGGACCGCTCCCGATGGTTCCGTTTGTGTCGGCAAAATATCTAATTGCAGCGCTTAAGTCGGAATTTGTATTTATCTCATTTATTAAAGTGTTGCTTTGCACGGCAACCTGCACATCTTTATCATTTATTTTATTGATTTGTGTTTCAAAAAAACTTCTCACTTTTAAATCTTCTTCTTTATATTTTAGGGACGGATCAAAATCTTTTAATTTTATTTGAAGGGGGATTTCTACTTCACCTTCTGGTATAATAAATCCCAATTGTGATATTTGCTCTTTGGTCCAAAGTATTTGATTGTCTTGGACCATGCCATTGTTATTATCTAAAAGTGTCGATCGGTCCAATAAGGTAGAATCAAGAACTAGCCTGGCCTTAATATCGCCTAATATTTTTTTACTTTTATTTTCAATTACTAAGAGGCAATTAAGCGTGTCGCCAAAATTGAAAGCTTTATTTTGGCTGGAACCATTAATAATCAAATTTGTCAACAAATCGCCCTTAATAATTTCAATATTATAATTTTTTTCTTTTTGATCAATATATTCTTCAGCGGAACCTTTTTCTCTTAATTTTATATTAAATTCCTCACTTTTACTTTCACTTACCTCAAATTTACCCTTGAATTTTATTTGCCATTCCTCTTTTGGCATCAATTTGTCAATATCCCATAGTTTTTGTTTCGCCTGAGCAGCTAGCTTTTCTTTGACAATAGGATTTTTTTTGTCCCCCTGAATGGCCTGGCTCTCTGTTAATGTGAAATTTTCAGAAAAATTTAATTCTATTTGCACATTGCTAATTTCAGTATCTTCTGATTTATTTTTTATTTTTAAATTAAATACAATTTCATCCAGGTTTGCCGCCTGGGAAGGATAATCTAATTCGAAATCAACTAAAGAATCGGCAATATCCGTATTAAAGGAAACATTTTTCTGAAATTCCGAGTTAAAATTAGCGGGAAAATAACTAAATGTGGCGGAAATGGGTTGTTTTGAATTCGTTTGTCCTATCAATTTGCCGGTAATTATTATTGATTGTATTTGTTTGCTGTAGAGGTCATCCAGCTGCCAGACCTTAATATTAGGGTTGGGGTTCTCGCCTTCAGGAGCTTTAATTTTAGACATCAGGCTGGAATTTTCAAAAATAAATCCCTGCGGCAAATAAACGCAAAGCTCTGCCTTAGTTAAGCTTATTTCTTCGCCATTGGTTATTTTTATTTCATAGCTTATTCTTTCGCCGGAAGCGGCATTAAACGGAGCTTTAATTTCTAAACTAATTTTATCGCCAGTATATTTTGGCTTTTGCTGAAAAACAAAAAATCCCAGCACAGAAACTCCTAGGATTAATAATAAAGTAATAATTAAAAAAAATAAGCCCAAAAATTTACTTCTTTGCTTATGGTCCAGCTTACCCATGTCAGGCATTTTGCCGCCTTGTTTATAAATATTTTTTAATTCTTTGTCAATTTCTTTTGCTTTAGCCAAATCTGATTTGTTCTTTTCAAAATCATTCATGATTATTTCTTATTAAAAATAATAGCTAATAATTTATCAGCATTTAAGTTTTCGTAAAAAATAAAATAATTATTTTTTTTAATCAAATCTTTGGGATAAATTTTATATATATCAAAAGTATCAGGTAAATTAATTTGCACTTCAATATCATAATTCTTGCCAGATTGTTTTTGCAAAATCAAAGAGTACCAGCTTAAATTATTATTATCACTTTCATTGCCTATCTGTGATTTTAAAAATTCTATAAGGTCATTATTGCTGGGTTGGTCTAAATTAAAAAGATTTATTTTAAAAGGCAGTTTATAGGTTAATGAAATTGTTTTTTCTTGACCTGGCTGTACTTTTATCCAATTTGCAAATACGGTTTTGTCCCCCTCATAATAAATTTCAGTTTGTGTTAAGGGTTCTATGCGTTTAGTGTTAGAAATAGAAACTAGCAATTCATCTGTTTTAAATATTTCTGGATCCACATTTTCAAAAAGTTCGCTTTCCATAGAATCAAATCCAAAAGCGCTAATAAATTCACTGCCTTTAGGTGTATATATTCGCAAATAATCTACATTGGGCACCCCGTAAAGCGCCTCATTTTTTTCGCCTGAATGAATTTTTGTTAAAGTTAAAGTATTAATAATACTACCGTCTTTTTTAATATCAACTTTTAAATTAACTTTTTGGCTAATTTTTGCATCAGTTTTTTCACCGGCAATATTAGTGCTGACAATATTCAAATAATCACCATCAGTTTTTTTAATTTGGCCTCCCCAATTATTATTTAGTACAAATTTTTCCAGAGAGTAATTTGTAAAATATAGCTGAATTTCTTTTTCATTTAACCCATTAAATACAAGATCTACAAGATCAATAAGCGTGATTTTATCAGCATGGATTAATTTATCTATTAGCTTGGGCGCCAAATCAGCTATGATCTGTTTAGGTTTATTGATCGTTTTATCATATTCAAATTCAACACTTTTTTGAATTTCATTTATAAAATTTTCTGTGCTTATTGTTTTGCCATATTCCGGCATGTCAATTGGCCCTGTAATTTTTAATAATTTTTCTACAAAGGAAGCATTGATAAAAAATATGCCGTCAGTTGTCGGTCCTCCGCTTTTTTCATAAAACCATATCAATTTATCAGCAGAAGTGGGTAAGTCCGCAAACCAATTAGCATCCTGAAATTCCCAGCGCTGATTAAGTATGCGCAGCGGTCGGGGCGCAGAAATATTAACTTTTAATCCGGCTTTAAGGTCATATGGGCCTCCGCCAGGAATACTAATTTTTTCAATATTGCCGCGGTCAAAATCAACCAAAGCATAACTGCCAATAAATCCGCCTGTCGGACGCAATTCATTGTTATTTTGAAAAAGTATTAAATAGCGTTTAAGATTATCTTGACCAAGAATTTGCAAGGCAAGGTCCGAATAATTTATAAATTGATAAACATTATTTTCAATAACAGGTAATATTTCCTGTAACATAATAATTTTATCCTGAAAATTTACTGGGATTTCTTTGATATTAATTTCTAATAAATCGTTTTTAGCGATTTTTAAATCAGGCAGTATTAAGTTTAGGCTGTCTTTGAGAGCCGAAAGCTTTTCAGTTAAATTAAGTTCATTTTTGTTTTTATCCAATAATTCAAAATTTTCTAAGGCAAAGCTTAAATTAGCAGCGCTTGTAGAAAGTTTTTCTGCGGCATCTAATAATTTTGCAGCAGTATTGTACTGATCGCTGATTTTTGGAGTAATTTTTAACAAGCCCTGAATAATCAGATTTATGTTTTGCAATTCTTTTTCCGCTTCAGTAAAATTTTCGCTGGCTGTCTGCAATTCAAATTGAGTGTAGTATAAATCATGTGCTGAAGCTGCTTCGCCAGAAAGGGAAAGATGAGTTAATGCTGATGCAGTCCTGCCTAAAATCGTGTTTTTTTTCTCTAGAAGATTACGATACTGATCAAAAGCAAAAAATGGAGAAATCAAGATTAGGCAAATAATTATAAAACTTATTATCGCTTTAGCCCAATATAAAGGCAAACTTATTTTAGCTTTTGGCAAATTAATATCAGGCAAATCTAATTTCGGAAAACTAATTTTTAGTTTTATTTTTTTTTGCGGATATTTTTTTGGTGAAATTTTCGGCAATTTTTCTGCTTCCGATTCAATATTATGCACTATTGTCTTTACCCTTTTTGCTATTTGGTTTTTTTTACCGGTTATTTTTCTTAAAACCTCTTCCGAGATGTCATGCGCGTCTTTTTCTCTTTCATTTTGCAGTTGATATTTTTCCGCTTGAATTTTTTTCAAATCGAGAACATGCCTTGAGATATAATTTTTTCTTAAATAGGGTGCTGATGTATGCTTGGGTAACTCTTTAATAATTTCTTTTTGGAGAGGTTTGGCAACCTCTGTTTGTATTATTTCCGATTCTTTAATTTGTAGCTCTTTTGGGGAATATAAAAGTTCTACTGCTTTTTTTACAGTTCTTTTTTTCGAGCGCATGGGTTTTTTCGCGGAAATTTTCTTTTTAGTTTTGAGTTGCGGTTTTTTGCGCTTAATTTTTTTGTTTGTTTTTTTCTTCTTCATTATTTAAGAGATTTATTGTCCTAATATTTTTTTATATATTTGTAAGGTTTGACTGGCGGTTTTTTCCCAAGAATATTTTTTTATTTGTTCAAAACCTTTATTTTTTAATTCTGCCTGCAATGGAAAACTTTTTAAGGCCTCTAAAATTTTTTCAGCCATTTCATCAATATTTTTTGGGTTAAAATATAATGCTGCTTCGCCATATATTTCTGGCAGACAAGTTGCATCTGAAGATATAACTGGCAAGCCACAAGCCATGGCTTCCAAACCTATTAATCCAAAACCTTCATAAAAAGATGGCAGGACAAAAAGCGAAGCGCCATTATATATTAAGGGCAAATCAGCATCATTTATAAAGCCAGGGGTGATTATATCATTTTTAAAAGGAGAATTATTAATTGTTTCTCGTATTTGAGAATAAGCCGGATCTTCTTGTCCTGCAATGACTAATTGAATATCAAATTGGCTCTCTTTTTTAATTATTTCAAAGGCGTGAACCAGTCCTTCAAGATTTTTATGATTGCGCCAAACTCCCACAAAAAACAGGTAGGGTTTTGTGATCTTATATTTTTCTTTTACTTCTTTAATTTTAGCATAATTTTCAATAACTTGAAACTGGGGTTCTGTGCCTAAATAGGTAACTTCAATTTTATCGGGATTTTTAACAAAATATTTGAGTAAATCGGCTTTTGTCCACTGAGAAATTGCAATAATTTTTTGCGATAAAGCTAACGATGTTCTAATTGTTAAATTGTACGCCAATTTATGCCATATTGATTTTTGTTTATGGCCTGGAAAAAATTTAGGAGTAATGTCATGTATAGTCGTTACTCTTTTAAATGGATATAAAAGAGGCGCATTGAAATTAGGGAAATGTACAAGATCAAGCTTGTATTTTAGTAAATCAAATAAAAAATTAATTTGTTCGCTATAGCTATACCAGGGCGCAGTCACTTTTATTTTATGAATTTTTTTATGTGGTTCTGTATATTCTGAAAATTGCGGCTCTAAAAGAAAGAGATAATAATCATTTTCTTTGTCCAATTCAAAAATTCGATCGGTAATCTGTTTTATATAATTACCAATGCCTGATTGTGACTTGCCATACATTCTGGCATCAAAGCCAATACGCATAAAGAATAAATTAGAAATATAAAATTAAGGATTAGATTATTTTAAGATATAATCAAGAGTTTCTTGAGCGCATTTTTGCCAAGAAAAACGCTGTATATTTTGCCTGCCTTTCTTTATTAAATTTTGTCTATATTGCGTATCTTTTAATATTTTTTTTATACCAGTGGTAATCTCCGTTAAATTATCTGGTTTGGCTAAAAAAGCAGAACCATTTGTAATTTCTGCAAGAGATGAATTTAAGCCCGCGATAACAGGCAAACCGCAAGCTTGTGCCTCTAGAATTGGCAAACCAAATCCTTCATAGAAAGAGGGAAAAAGCAGGATTTTTGCCAAATTATATAGATAAACTTTATCTTTATTATCGACATAACCAATAAACTTTATTTGGTCCTTAAATTGAGCATTATCGGCAAATGTGAATACTCTCTTGCTTTTCCAGCCAATTTCTCCGACAATAACTAACTGCATATCTTTTAATTCGCTGTTTCCTTCTTTGATTATATTAAACGCCTCAATTATACCTTCAATATTTTTGCGCGGTTCTATGGTGCTAAGAACCAATAAAAAATTTTCTGGTAATCCGTATTTTTTCTTGATTTCCTTTAATTTTTCGTCATTGGCTTGTATTATTTTAAAAATATCTTGATCTACTCCCAGATGGATTACTTTAATTTTTTTTGATTCGACGCCATATAGCTTAATTAAATCATTTTTAGAATTTTCAGAATCAGCAATTATTTTATCACAATTATCAACTATTTTTCTGGCATTTATAAATTTATGCCAAAGTCGTCGTTTAAGCGAAAAAAAGTGGGGATATAATTCAAAAGATAAATCATGGATAGTTAGTATTTTTTTGCATTTAGTTGAAGCGGAAAAAAAATTTATATTGGGTATAAAAAAAATATCCGCGCCACCCATTAATTTATCTAGCATTGGATATTTTAGAAATTTTAAGCAAAAATTTAATATTTTATTGGAAAATTTGAAGCCAAAACGTTGAATATTGTCATGATTGAATTGCGGTAAATTAGCAGTTACGTTTTTACTTGAGTTATAAAAGAGTTTGTATTTATTTTTTTTATCTAGTTCAAATAAATTTTTCAATAAATAATAAGTATACTGCGATACGCCAGAATAATTTTTATTCATGAGACAGCGAATATCTATGGCAATCTGCATAAAAAAATTTAGCTATTTTTAAATTGGCGGTATGATTTTTCGACAAATTCCCTCATATGCTTGTAAAAATTTTCCGTGTCAAAATTTTCCGAATGCTTTTTTATTTCAAAGGAATTATATTCGTTGGGTTTGAATTTGATAATAGTATCTATTAAGGCCTCCCAACTTTGTTCATCAAATAATTTTCCGGTCTTGCCGTCAATAACTGTTTCTAAGGCGCCTCCTCTGCCATAGGCGATGACAGGCCTGCCAGAAGCCATGGCTTCTATAGCAGTTAAACCAAAATCTTCTTCTTGGGGATGAATTAGGGCTAAACAGTTAGACAGGTATTTTCTTTTTATTTCTTCAGAAACAGCACCCAAAAATTCTATATTAGATTTAGCCATTTTTCTTAAACTTGCCTCTTCTTCGCCCGTACCAATAATTTTTAAGGGCAGATTTAATTTGTTAAAAGCGCTGATGGCCATATCGACTTTTTTATATGGTCGCAGGCGGGATATTATAAGGTAATAATTGCCAAGCTGATTGGTAATATAAAAATTTTGCGTATCAACGGGTGGATAAATGACTTCGCTATCGCGATGATAATAATTTTTAATGCGGCTGGCTATAAAATGCGAATTAGCAATAAAGTGATTGACGCGCTGAGCCGCATGATGATCCCATTGGCGCAATTTTGTCAGCATAAAAGGCAAAATATTTTTAACTATTGAGCCCACTTTAATATCTTTAGGATAAGAATGTGTGTCGCTCCAAAGATATCTGGTTGGGGTATGGCAATAGCAAATATGCAGCGTGTGCGGGGGAGTAATAACGCCTTTAATAAGGGCAGAGGTTGAAGAAATTACTAGATCATAATTGCCAAGATTCAATTGTTCAACCGCAATAGGCATTATTGGCAAATAATATTTTATTTTCGAAGCAGCAAAGGGCAATTTTTGTAAAAAAGAAGTTTTAATTTTTTTATTTTCAAAACCAGCCAATCTTTTTTTGTCATAGATTAGCGTGTAAATAGGAGCTTCGGGAAATAATTCTGTAAGCGCCATTAATACCCGTTCAGCGCCACCCGCTTGATTAAGATAATCATGTAATAAAGCAACCCTCATAGTGCTTTTATTTTATCTTATCTTCGCCCTAATTTCAAGTTTATTGATTAAATAAAAAACAACCTTTGTTTTTGGCTGTTTTTCGCAATATTTTAGCTTTATAATGCTTTTCTTTTTGGCCAAAGTACAACAATGGGAGTTCTTAAAATTATTCTTAAATCAAGCCAAATAGACCAATTTTCTATATAATATGTATCTAGCTTAGCTTCCTCGTCAAATTGCAGATCAGAGCGACCAGAAATTTGAGCCATGCCTGTTACGCCAGGTTTTATATCTAGCAAATGATATTGAGCTTTTTGATATTGAGCGACTTCTCTGGGCTGATGTGGCCTAGGGCCAACTAAGCTCATTTGGCCGATTAAAACATTAAAAAATTGAGGCAATTCATCAATAGAATATTTTCTAATAAATTTTCCCACTCTTGTAACCCTTGGGTCTTCGCCAATTTTATAAACCGCTCCTGGTCTAGTATTTTTCTCTTCAATTAATTTTTGTTCGTATTCTAAGGATTTTTTCTGTTGTTCTGGGCTACCCACACCCGTGCTCATTTCATAATACATGGAACGGAATTTAAAGAGTTCAAATTCTTTGCCGCGTTGTCCCACCCTTTTATTTTTATAAAAGATTGGACCCTTACTATCTATTTTAATGGCTACTGCAGCAAGCAACATTAGCGGGAAGGTGAGGATTATTAAAATTATTGAACCAATAATGTCAAAAATTCTTTTATAAATCCAGCCCCAGCCCTCAAGCTTGGTTTTTTTAATTTCAAAAATCGGCATACCAGCCATAGTATCAATGGCCAAACGGCTTGTTCTGGTTTGATATATATCAGCTGAAAATTTAAAAATAATATGATTTTCTTCTGTAAAGGTAATTAAATCAAGCGTAATTTGCCTATTTAAATTTGGGTCAGCCTGAACAATTTCGTCAATTTCTTCTGTTTTTTTCAGATTAATAATTTCCCGCTTAATTTGTTCATTAAAAGTCGGAAATATTCTTATGATGTTGTAGCCAAGCTTAGGATTTTGCTTGAATTCTTCTGCGATTATTTGAGTATTTTTATCATTGCCAATTAAAATGATATTTATAGCACCGACACCTTTCATTAATAAAGATTTTTGTATTTCAAAAATAATTATGCGGCCAATAGTTACATAAATAACGGCAAAGGCCCAAGCCGCTAAAATTATGAAGCGAGAAGAAAACAATTCTCTTTGCAAGAAGATGGCCACAATTATTGTCAATATGCCAGTTGAGCAAGCCAGGAATATTTTAGCAATTTCTTCATTTAGTTTTGGCCTACCAATGCGATATAGACCGGCTAAGGCAAAAATTATCAACCAAATTATGGCAACTAAAAAAGCATAGCTTAAATATTCGCTTAATTTAAGTGTATAAATAACGGGTCTGATTTCGGCAACAAGAGAACCGACGCGTAAATAGTAGGCAGAAACTGCTGCCAAAACCAACATTAGAAAATCAATAGGTACAAGTAAGATTGTGAAAATTAATCCTGTTTTTTTCATAGAAGTTTTTATAACTAAACGGAACCTTTAAGTTCCGTTTGGTTACATCTAAATGCCAAATATGTAAGCCGGATTTTGTGCCTCGACCTGAGTCGGGTGATGATCATCTATCTAGGCTTAACATTACTGCTAAGCTCATGCGGACTACTTGTCATTATTTCCAGCATTGCCAGAAATAAGTTTGTCCTTGCACCAGGTAGAGTTTGCCACAAGCTTCCTGTTGCCAGGAGCTGAGTTTTGTCGCTTTTGTCTCGAGAACAAAAACCTCAAAACACTTTTCACCTTTCCCCCGCGAAGCGGGGTAGTATTGTCTCTGTGGTACTGGTCCTGACTTAATATTGCTATTAAGCCGGTGGGCGTTACCCACTACCGCTTTCAGTGTCCGGACTTTCCTCTACTCCTTCGCTAAAGCTACGGAGTAGCGATCATCTGCATATTTGGCATTTAGATACTTAATATTTTACTATATATAGCAGTTTTTGTCAAGGGTCAATTTAGGCCACGCCAATTAATTCCTTAACCTCTTTTATAGTCTTTTGCGCAACCTTTTGGGCCTCTTTAGCGCCTTGTTTAAGCACTTTTTCAATATAATCTGGCTTATCCTGTAATTCTTTATATTTAGCTCGATAATCAGCAAAGTAATCACTAATATTTTTAGCCAGCTTTTCTTTAAGCTCAAAATATTTAATAGTTTTATTTTTTATCTGATTTTCAAAATAAACCACATCTTCTTTTGTGCCAAATTCCGAAAGCAGAGTCATTAAATTTTGAGCGCCAGCTGGAATTTGTTCTTCAGTACCCATGCCGGTCACTGCCTTTTTTAGTTTGGCTAAAATAATATCCGGTTCATCATTTATGGCAATATAATGCGAGGGACCCAAACTTTTACTCATTTTTTTATCCGGCTCAATAAGGGACATGACTTTTGGCATTTTTGTTAGCAGAGGTTTAATGGGTTGAAAATATTCTCCAAATTTATTGGTAAACCATCTGACAATTTCATTAGTCAATTCCAAGTGCTGTAATTGGTCAGCGCCAACCGGTACAAAGTTGGCATGATAAAGTAAAATGTCAGCTGCTTGTAAAACAGGATAATCAAAAAGACCAGTATTAATATTTTTAATTTGCCTAGCAGCTTTATCTTTATACTGGGTCATTCTTTCTAATTCATTAATAGGTGTAATACTATTAAAAATCCAGGCTAATTCTGTGCATGCTGGCACATCTGCTTGGTCAAAAATAATGCATTTTTTAGGATCAAGTTTTGCTGCTAAATACGTTGCAGCCAAATCTAAAACTTGTTTATGCTTTTCTTTGGGATTGTAATTTTCTGTAATTGAATGATAAGTTGCCAGAAAAAAATAACATTGATATTTGTCCTGCAGCTCTATAAAATTTTTCAGCGAGCCCAAATAATTGCCAATATGGAGTTCGCCAGTCGGCTGTATGCCCGATAAAACTATTTGTTTATTTTTTGTAGTCATATATTTTATTTTACTTAGATTTTGGCTTTCTGTAAAGTTTAATTTTGGAAAAGAAAAAGGGCTTGCGCAGTTGCGCAAGCCCTTGTGTTACAAATGTGTTACAAAGAACTAGTGTAAAAGAGGATTGTTGGGATAAGCATCGTCATAGTCGCGATAAGCATCGTTGTCGCTGTCGCGGCCATCGCAGGCATCTCCCACTCCGTCACCATTGCTGTCCAGCTGATCATTTGCGTATATCATGCAATTATCACTGATATTTGGCGTGCCATCCTTATCAGCGTCCGTAAACAGCTGGATAAGAATGTGGCCATAACCAGATTGCAAGCCGCAATCATCAGTCAAGCAGACAAAGTAACCAGAACCAATGCCGACGACATATGGGAAGAATTGGATCGTAGTGTAAGCTACGCCATCCACCCAGATTTCGTTCGGCGGAATGCTGGCGCCAAACCAAAGTCCATCGGCTGCTGGTCCGTATGTGCCATCTACCCAAATGTAGGGGATTCTCCCATCAACTTGGGCAATGGATACGCAACCAGAACCATCAACTGCCAAATCTCGATAAGGAATCCAGGCTCCTGTGTCAGGTCCTGAATTTGGATCAAGGCTGGCAGCCTGTCCCATCGTATTAGCCGGCGGACTGGTGTAGCACCAGACCAAAGCATTGGGAATCGGCTGTGTAACATTCACAGAGACGATTTCGGACATTCCAATACCGCCTCTGCTGTCAGTCGCCCTGGCCCACACAGTATAAAGACCTGCGGACCTGAGTTTGACCGGCATTGTGAATGGTGCTGTTGAATCAACTGCCACCACATCATTACCAACTAAGAATTCCACTTGGATAATGGCATCGCCATCCGGATCAATTACGAGCGCTTGCGCGTAAAAGTCAGCTGGCGCTACATAATTGGCTCCATTAGCTGGCGAAACCAGAATTACCAGAGGATCATTATTAACCGAAGGTGGCAAGCTCCCAACATGGATTGTTACCAATTGGGACATACCAACCGCACCGCGGTTATCAGTTGCCCTGGCCCAGAGAACGTAATTTCCAGCCGCCAAATTTGTGACTGAAACATCGTACGGAGCGGTATTATCCACTCCAAGTACTGTGCTTCCCATCAAAAATTCAACGCCGGTAATGGCATCACCATCCGGGTCATTCACAAAGGCACTGACAATAAAGTCAGCCGGCGCAGTATAAGTAGCGCCATCAAACGGAGAGACAATAACCACAATAGGCGGGTTATTGATAGTGGGTGATACATTTCCAACGAAAATGTTGATTAATTGAGAAGTACCCACAGCGCCCCTCGCATCTGTTGCTTGGGCGTAAATGACGTAATTGCCAATCGGCAGGTTAACAATGGGCACAGAGAAAGGAGCAGAAATATCTGTTCCTAAAACCGTGTTCCCATTCATAAACGTAACCGATACAATTGCGTCGTTGTCCGAATCCGTGGCAATTGCCGTGACAGTGAAGTTCGCCGGTGCCAGATAAGTGGCACCGTCTGCCGGAGAAGTGATAATCACTAACGGCGGATTATTAACGACTGGAGGTGCTGCCACAACAGTGATTCTGACCAATTGAGAAACGCCGACCCCGCCCCTGCTATCAGTTGCCCTGGCCCAGTAAGTATAGTTACCTACTGGCAGGTTGGTGATTGGCAGAGTATAAGGTGCCGTTGTGTCAATGACCAAAACCGTATTTCCCTGCATAAGCTCGACCTGGGTGATGATGTCGCCATCAGAATCTACTACGTCTGCTCCGACATTGAAATTAGCCGGGGCTACATAGCTGACTCCATCGCCAGGCGAGGTTAAAATGACATTTGGCGGGATATTTATGGCTGGTGTAGGATTGCCAACTCGTATTTGCACGAGCTGTGATACACCGGTTGCTCCACGAGCATCAGTCCCACGAGCCCAAAAAACATAGTTGCCTGCCGTGAGATTGTTCAAAACGACAGTATAGGGCGCTGAATTAAACGTGCCTATGACTGTTCCACCTTGTAACAGCTCAACTTGTCCAATCGCATCACCATCCGGGTCAGTCACGTAAGCCGTGACACTCAAGCTTGCCGGTGCTGTGTATGTGGCACCATCAGCTGGAGAAACCACAATGACGCGTGGTGGATTGTTTATGGCTGGTGTGGGGTTGTACACTCTGATTCTGACAAGCTGCGAAATAGCAGATGCTCCGCGCGAATCAATTGCTCTTGCCCAAAAAACATAAGTTCCAGCGGGCAAGTTGGTAATTGATATGTTGTAAGGCGCAGTTGTGTCAGTGAGTAGAAGAGTGTTCCCCTGCATCAATTCAACATGAGTAATGGCATCGCCATCTGGGTCAGAAGCAATAGCACCAACTTGTATGTTGGTCGGTGCCGTGTAAGTGGCGCCGTCTGCTGGGCTGACCATGACCACGGTTGGGGGAGTGTTAGCTGTGGGAGAGACTGTTCCGACATGAACACTAATAAGTTGGGAAATCCCCACAGCTCCACGCGCGTCAATTGCCCGGGCATAGATAACATAGTTACCTATGGGCAAGTTGGTGACAGGTACAGAATAGGGAGCAGTATTGTCTGTTCCCAAAACTGTGCCGTTAATCAAGAATGTTACGCTGGCAATTAAGTCGCCATCCGTGTCTACTGCTTCAGCTGTGATATTGAAGTTGGCTGGTGCGATGTAAGTAGCGCCATCCGCTGGGGAAGTAACCAAAACATTTGGCGGATTATTGGCAACCAGCGGCGTGTTTGTAACGCTCACAGTAACCGGTTCAGAAATACCTTGCGCTCCATAGACATCAGTTGCTCTGCCCCAAAACACATAGGTGCCAATGGGCAAGTTATTGATTGAGAAAACGTAAGGTTCTGCGGTTAAGGTTGCCAAGGTAGTTGTTCCTTGCATTAAATCAACGCTAGCGATAGCGTCGCCGTCTGCATCAATAGCTACTGCGCCG
Source organism: Candidatus Falkowiibacteriota bacterium (assembly GCA_016927685.1). Lineage (GTDB taxonomy): Bacteria > Patescibacteriota > Patescibacteriia > CAIXNZ01 > CAIXNZ01 > CAIXNZ01. The sequence goes on along the minus strand of JAFGMD010000012.1, from coordinate 58,773 downwards.
ACATTGAAGTTCGCTGGAGCCTGATAATTGGCTCCGTTAGCTGGGGAAACAATAGTGATCACAGGCGGAGTGTTATCAAGAGGCGATATATTACCGACTTCGATAACAACCAGCTGTGAAATTCCCGTTGCTCCTCGGCTATCAGTTGCCTCTGCCCAAAGCACATATCTGCCAGCTGGCAAATCTGTTACATCTAGGCTGTATGGCGTTGTATTGTCTGTTCCCAATGGAGTGTCATCAATCCAGAATTGCACTGAAGCAACTAGGTCATCAGGGTCGGTGGCATAAACCATGACCGTGAAGTTCGCTGGTGCCGGATAATCTGTTCCGTCTGCAGGTGAAGTAATAGTCACTTCTGGCGGAAGGTTTGTGCCCGGAGGTGCATTGCCAACAAAAATTCGAACAGTGTCAGATCCGGTTGCGCCTTCATTATCCGTGGCAATGGCAACCAGAGTATAATGCCCAGCCGGCACATCTTCCCAGGTGCAATTCAAAGTAAAGGCATCATTCCTGCACAAGACGGTTTCGCCTTGGAGAATCACGATTCTGGCGACGGTCCCATTGTCTGTTGCATGGGCCCTGATATTGATGTCAGAATCCGGCAAAAAGGTCTCGTCCTCGTTTGGCGTATTAATGACAACTGTCGGAGGAGTATTGGCTCCACCTGATCCAGAATTGTCATTGTAGTTGCCGCCCTTGCAGGCTGCAAGTGTCAGCATGATCATGCAAATGACAAAAGCCGTGATTGTTCTCTTCATTTTTTTGACCTCCTTTTGGTCATTTTTTTTATTGCCATTATGGCACGTTTCCTTTGAAACCCATAGTTCCATTTTTTCCTCCTCACCCTCAATTTAGAGGGTTTTTTGATTTTATTTTAATGAGCCAACAAAACACCTGTTTCTATATAAAATAGGGCTATTATCCCTGAATTTCCTTTACTTTTTCAGAATAGCATATCTTAGCATATTTTTAGGATTTGTCAAGTTGTTTTATTTGATGAAATAAATTAGGTTTTTCTAGAAAAGAAAAAGGCCCGGGTACTTTTTCAGTACGCGGGCCTTTGATAGGCAAAAATTCAGGGGGAGAGCAAAATGTTGTAGAGTTCCCGGCAGTGCAGAACGCAGGTCTGGCAAGTTTTTGTCAAACCGCATTCGCTGTCGGGGACGCCGTCATCGTAGCAGGTCCAGACACCGCTTGCGCTGATCGTGCATAGGTTGGTCCAACATAGCGGTTGCTCTTCGTCAAGACAGGCATGATAGCCCATCCCGGCGAAGTAGGGCAGAATCGGTCGAGATGTGATGGTGTTGCCCCTGAGGACGTTAATGCTTTTTGGTGCCACACTGAAACCTATCCATTGTCCGGCTGAAAACGGCCCTGCTGTCACATCAGCGTAGAGTGACTCATAGCCGTGCTCTACCTCGGGCAATGGCCTCGGAGTAGTGAAGCAAATCGTGTCGCCAGATTCGATGAATCCAGGGACATCGTTTTCTGCCTCCCATACTCCAGGAGTTTCGCTTGGCGAGCTAAACTGTCCATAGTGGACAGTGTCGCCATAGATTGCGTCCAGCTCCGTATTGCTGTAGCAATAGATGCCGATATATTCGGCATCATCACAGACGCCGTTCTCATTGGCGTCGGTGCAGGGCGTGGTGCCGCAATCCTCAAAGCAGTTTCTCTCATTCTCGCCATTTTCGCAGATCCCATTGCCACAGACCGGCTCAGAATCTGCGTCGCAGTCAGCCGGGCAATTCTGGTGGGTTTCACCATTGCCGCAGACGCCGTTGCCGCAGATTTCATCGGGGTCGTAGTCATGGGAGGAGTGATCATTGTAGTCGCCGCCTTCGCAGGCCGCGAAAACCACGGACAAAGAAACCAAAAGAGCCATCATTATCTTTTTCATTTTATCTTCTCCTTTTCCAATTTTGGAATTTTGTTTTAAAAGACCCTTTATCTCGCAAACAACTAATTGCCTATATATTTCATTGAAAACCTTTTACAGGTTTAATAGGGTATTGTAGCATAAGAAAATGATTTTGTCAAGAGTGGTTAACTTAATTATTAAAATTATGCTAATTTCAGCATATTTTATATAAGAAAAACCGGGTACACACGAATGTATACCCGGTTAAGTAGCTTAGGATGGTTAAAAACAGAAACCCGCATCACCGCCGGACCCATTGGGTCCGCTGGCGCCCTGGGCGCAGCCAATGGCCAAAATGCCTCCGATGAGGACGATTCCGCCGATGATCAGTGCCGTGCAAGCGCCTTTATGAGCTTTGCACCACATTTCCTTTTGCACCTCGTCAGGGCAAGTCACGTTGATTGTGATGGTCCGGATGCCGGTGATAGGATCAATCACATCCGACTCCTCTTTGGTGCATTGGGGCGGTACATTGACGATGTAATTCGGTGCTTTATCGCACTTGTCGCACTTTGGCACTGGACATTCCTGCTGAGGCGGACATGGCTTATTTTCGGTAACCAATGGCGTCGAAGATAGCTCGGGATGATATGCATGCCATACCATTACCTTTTGATTTTTTCGATAGTTGCCTTTTTCAATGGCAATCATATTGGACTTCAGAATGACGATTTTGTTCTTCGGCACTGCATTGTCCGTAAGATACTTATGAACAGCCATTGCCCGGTCCGTGGCCAACTGCATCTGTTTATTGTCGCTATCCTTGCTGAATGGTTTATCAGACACCGCGCCCATCACGATGAACATATCCTCCGGGTGGCTTTTGTGCCACGCCAGCAGGGGCTGGATCTGTTGTTCAATCTCTCGGGTGACTGTCGAGAATCCGGTCGGGAAATATTGAATTTCCCAGTCCGGGTTCAGGGGAATCATTGAGGTCGCTGCCTCTTCATTGACTGCCGGTTTTGTGGCTGCCAAAGCTTGGTTCGGAATCAAGGTTACGAACAGAAGCGACATCGCGCAAATCAGCGCGACAAAGGAAGCGTATGTTTTTTTCATTTTTTCCTCCTTCGGAAAATTTATGTTTGGTTTGTTTCTTGTTTCAAAGATCCTACTATATTTTTATGGAGATTTTTCTCCAATTAAGCTACTGAAAGAGGTCAATGATTTTTGACTATTTTCAAAAGCTTAATTCAATTTAGTTTAATAGGGTATTGTAGCATAAGTTAGTGTTTTTGTCAAGGATAGTTATTTAACAGTATTGCTATTTATAAATATAATAATGATTATTTTGCTAAGATAAATGAAAAAACCCCGAGTCATTTCTGACTCGGGGTTTGGATTATTATTTCCAGCTTGCTTTTATACCGCCGGTTGTTGGCGCAAGAGTAACTTCTTTTTTGTTATTCCCTTTGCCAACATAATAGGTTTTTTCGCCGAGATAGCCGATTCCGACCCCAGCAGCATAACCACCGACAGTGACCAGAGCAACGCAGCCCCAGTCATATTCAATGCCGTCATGTACATCTTTTTTCACGCACATGCCAGCGTTGCCTCCGCCATTGCCATTGTTGTCATGAGCGCCCTCCACATAAAAGAGAGAAGCTCCTAGGCCTGCTGCGGCACCAATCGGGCCCCAGTAGAGCAAAGAATCTTTTAAGATTTCCTTGTCCGATTTTTCGATGTAGGCGGCTTGGCCTTTTTGGCACTCAGGGCAGTTTTTGCAAATACTGCAGTCAGGTTTTGTTGGCGTAATGGGTACGATTTCCATACATTCCGGAGTTGCGCAGGTGAAACCCGGACAAAGCAGTTTGATCAAGTAAAGGGTGTCGTTTAATTTGCCAAGCAGTTGGCAGTCGCCTTTAACGTAAAGAGGCTTATACCCAGTCTCGCTTTTTACATAGATATTTTCTGGGAATTTTTCATCCTCCAGATCCTGTTTGGTGGCAATAGTCAGTAGCACGCCATTGTTTGTGGTTTTGATTGGCTGCATGCCGGCTGTTTTCAAAATTCGTACCTGGTTTTGAGGGACCTTTTCGTTGTTGAGCAGCCAGAGCTTGACTGTTTCGGCTTTCATTCCCGGATTTTCTCCAACTCCCTGGATAATAACAATGCATTCAGGACAATTTTTCAAGCTCTCCGCATTGAGACGCAGCTGGTCAAAGTCCTCGCCAGCGATGGTCTTGTCAATCTCAATGAGCGTAGGAATGAAATGGCCATCTTTGTAGGCATAGTTCGGCACCCCGGCAAAAACCGTAAGTGCTGTCAGGAAAACAATAATTCCCAAAATCACCTTTTTCATTTTTTGTTCCTCCTTGGTTTTAAATTACAGATTCAATACTGAATAAAGCATTTTAGTATATTTTTTTTATTTTGTCAAGTAAAAGAAAAAGGCCCTCACCAATATGGTGAGGGCCTTGTTATTACTGATTATCGCACCCTGGATAAACGTCCATGGGCTGGATTTCTCTATTGTCTTCACAGTCAGAACAATTGATATAATTTTCCCCTGACTGTGGCTGGCAGATGCCGTCATCGCAAACCGGTTTTGGCGGGCTGGGCGTTTCTTCATAGCAGTCGTTAGGACAAGAATTTTTATCCTCGTCCTTATTGCATTTGCCATCGCCGCAAAAATGCTTTGGCTTACAGTCTGTAGGACAAGAATTAATATTCTCACCTACATCTTTTTCGCATTTGCCATCGCCGCATTCTGCCTTTGGTTTTTCGTCAGTGGGTGGTGCAGTTACCGCGTCCTTGCCTTCAGTACAGGCCTGAATATTGCAGGTACATTTTGGTGCCTGCGGAAATTTGGGCAAAAGGTCAAGGTATTCTTTATTGACCTCGATCTGGTTACTGCGGAACTGGCAGTACAAATTTACGAACGTGGCATCCACGTTCCACTTTGCCACTTCTTTGGGATCAATTGATTCAGGCACCGGGATGCCAAATTTCATCATAAGCTCCTGCTGCTTGTTCAAAATGTTGTAAAAAGCATTGGTGTCAGTGCATGACTTTACCAGGCCCTGCAATGTCTCGCTCTGTGCCTTGAAATAATTGCTGCGTTGCCAGAACTTGTAAGTTGCAAAGCCAAGGCCTAGCGTAAGCAGTAGGAGAATGATCAAGGAGCTTAAGGTAATAGCGATAATACGCCGATTACCCTTTGTGATAAAGGCCTTAATTTCGTTAATAAAGCCAGCTTCAGTAATAGGAGAGGGCTCATCACAGGTGTTTGATGCCGGCCCCTTTTTATTTGTGGGTGCCGGAGGAGTTTCATCTCCAACCTGAATTTCTGCCTCACTGCCTATTTCCTCTTCTTGTTCAGAATAGATAGCGCCCTGCTCTGAATCTTCTGCTTTTTTGGGATTTTTTAAATTCTCTATCTGCTCACGCAAATTTTGAATTTCTTCGGCCCTTTCGGTTTTTTCAGCCCTTTCTTTAAGAAAGAGCCAAATAATCAGGCAGATAAGGCCTCCGCAAATAGCAAGACCTATAGTGACTATTGAAACGGCCAGCCAATGAGCAGCTATAATTTTTAAAAACCCCATAAGTAAGCCAAGCTGACCAATATTGTCAATGGTTGCAAAAACCATAAAGACAATAATTAGGCCTGCCAACACGATCAGAATATTTCTTTGCCATTTTTTCATCTAGCCCTCCTCTTAATCAGTGGTTTTTTATTTTCAAAATACAAAATTCCCTTATATTCAAAATTAAAATACTTTGATATTTTAATAGGCTATTTTAACAAAAATATTATTATTTGTCAATAGAAAACAAAAAGCCGGCTTTTAGCCGGATTTTTGCAGTATTTAATTATACTTTAATGACTACTGGCAATATCATGGGTCGGCGTTTTGTCTGTTGATATAAATATTGGCCAATTTCATCGCGAATCTTATTTTTTATCAAATCATCAAAAGCAGGGGATTTGGCATCATGGTCCTGGCAGATTTTTTTAACTTTCATTCTAGTGGATTCAATAAGTTTTTTATTTTCCTTCATATAGACAAAACCGCGGGAAATAATATCTGGGTTGCCAATTAATCTTCCTGTTTTGTATTCAACAGTAGCAATAACTACCAGCATGCCGTCAGCTGACATAACGCGGCGGTCGCGCAAGACAATGTTTGAAACATCTCCCACGCCAAGTCCATCAACCATGACATAATCAGCCGGAATATATTCTTTGGTGAGTTTGCCTCCCTTTTTTGTAAATTCAATAATCTGTCCATTATCAGCGACAAAAATATTTTCTTTAGGCATGCCTAAATTTTCAGCAATCTCACCATTGATATTTAACATGTAATGATTGGCTTCAATGGGAATATAGTGCTTTGGCTTAATCAGACGCAGCATTAATTTTAAATCTTCTTTCTTGGCATGACCACCAGCATGCACATCCATTAATTTGTAGTGAATAATTTTGGCACCTTTGCGCGCCAGCGTATCTTTAAGATTCTGAACCGTTCTTTCATTGCCTGGAATTACTGAAGAAGAGAAGATAATTGTATCTCCTTCTTTAACAGAAAGGTATTTATGTTCGTCTTCAGCAAATCTGACTAAAAAGGCATTTTGTTCACCTTGGGCGCCAGAACCAACGATTACAACTTTGTTATCCGGATAATCGCGCTGATTATAGTGATCAATTTCCAATATTGTGCCGGGTTTAATTTTCATATAGCCGAGTTTATGGGCGATTTCCACATTAGTTTTCATACTGCGCCCTTCCACGATAACTTTGCGGTTGAATTGTTCGGCTATAGAAATAACTTGCTGAACACGGTTGAGCAGGGAAGCAAATGTGCCAATAATCAGCCTGCCCTTGGCTTTCTCAAAAATTCTTTCCAATTCTTCGCTTACAACATTTTCAGATATCTGATAACCTTCTTCTTCAGCATTAGTTGAGTCCGCCATTAAAGCAGTCACGCCTTCAGAACCGACTTGGGCAATGCGATTCAAATCAGCTGGCCTGTCATTGATAGGGTTATGATCGATTTTGAAATCACCAGTGTGCACAATGGTGCCAACCGGAGTTTTAATCACGACGGCAAAGCTGTCTGGCACATTATGATTGACGCGGAAAAATTCCACATTAAAAGCGCCCAAGCGCAATTTGCTGTTTTCGTCAGTAATATAAAATTTTAATTTAGGCGAATTTTTATATTCCTCTTGTCTTTTTTGGATAATGCCAGCTGATAGTCTGGCTGTATAAATGATAGGATTGCCGATTTTCGGCATAATATGGGGAATACCGCCGATGTGGTCATAATGTCCATGAGTAATAATTACACCCCTAATATTTCGTTCTTTTCCCTTCAAATAGGAAATATTGGGGATTATATAATCAATGCCCGGCATATCTTCTTCGGGAAATTGCAGGCCCATGTCAATGATAATAATATCTTGGCCGTATTCCATGAGCGTCATGTTGCGGCCGACTTCTTCCAGTCCGCCCAACACCATAATTTTCAATTTTTGGTCCTTATCGCCACGTGTATGGGCATAAGGAGTCCTTGTTTTTTTGTAAACCATAATTTTATTTAGTTATAGAGTTAAAAGTTTTTAAAGTAAAAAAGTAAAGAACAAATGAGTCCTTTTGATTAATTTTTTATAAAAAAGAGTCCTTAATTTGGATATTCCTTTTTGGTTTTTATAAACCAATTTTCAATATTAATAAAGCGATCGCTAGGTGTAGCTATCCTTTTGATGGTAATGCCCTTAATTTCTTTTGAGACAGGATACGCATAGGTGGGGCTGTATAAAAATATTGCCGGCAAGTCGTCAATTAGAAGATTTTGCATCTCCTGATATTTTTGATCTCTAATTTTAATATCGCTATTAATGCGCGCTTCCTCTAATAATTGATCAACTTTTTTATTAATATAATTTGATAAATTAGCGCCAGGACTTTCTCTTTGAGAAGAATGCCAGAAAGAAAAAAGATCTGGGTCATAACCTATTATTTCGCCATAAAGCAGGGCTTGATAATTGCGAGGGTTAATAATATCATTTTCCATGGCTGATTGTGAAATTATCTGTAGTTCTACATTAACTCCAATAACATTCCAAAAATCTTTTATCATGGTTGCCACTTTAATATATTCATCTTGCTCAACGGTTGTTAAAGCGATTTTTAATTCCTGGCCTTTCTTTTTTAGAACTTCGCCATCGGGCGTCCACCCATCAGCAGCTAGAATTTCTAATGCCTTTTGAGTATTATATTCGTATTTTTTTATATCTTTATTATAGCCAAGAAATCCCGGCAAAACCGGTCCATCAATTATTTGTCCTTGATTTTGCAATACATCATCAATAATTTTGTTTTTATCAATGGCTAAGGCCAATGCTTGGCGAATTTTATCATTATCTAATAGAGCATTATTTTTTTTATTAAAAAATATGGCAGTATATTGCGATAAGCCAAGATTATATAAATTAATTTCTCGCTTATTACTATATTTGCTGAAATATTCTTTTGGCAAAAAACTAATTGACTGCACTTCCTTATTAGTAAGTGCATTTATGGCATTTTCGTAGTCAGGATAAAATTTAAAAATGATTTTGTTTATATAAGGAATTTTGCCGTAATAATCATTATTTTTTTCCAAAGTATAGGCCTTAATAATACCGCTTTTTTCTTTAATTAACGACTTTAGCTTAAAGGGACCGCTGCCAATTGGTTTTTGATTATAAATTGCTAAACGAGCGCTTTGTGCTGGAAAGTCATACCATAAATGCTGGGGTAAAAGTCCAACTGTCAATAAATTCAAAAAAGCCGCATAGGGTTCTTTGAGCGTAAATTTAACAGTATAGTCGTCAACTTTTTCTGCAGTCACGCCGACAAAACTGCGCCAAAGAGGGCTTTTATAATCAGGATTTTGAATGCAGTTAATAGTAAAAACAACATCACCGGCCGTAACTTTTTCGCCATCATGCCATTTGGCATTTTGTCTTAAATAAAAAGTGTATGTTTTTTGATCTTCAGAAGCTTCATATTTTTCCGCTAAATCAAGAACCGGTTCTAAATTTTCATTATATTTCAAAAGGCCAGAAAAAATAAGGCGAGTAAGATCCATGTCCGCATCAATATAGCTTTGCGCTAAAATCGGATTTACATATAAAGGGGAACCGATTAGCGCTTCCACGAAATCTCCGCCATTTTTTGGCACTTCAACTAATTTTTGGAAATAATTAAAATATACTAGAAATGCAAGAGAAAATAAGATTAGGCCTGATAATATTTTCAAAGCTAAATTTTCAAACGGAGTAAGAGACATTGACAAGCGTTTAAATTGTTTCCAAGTGGGAATTTTTTTATTACTCAAATTAGCTACAATTTTTTTATCAAAATTTTGATGTTTGGCCAGTTTTTGTTTTTTTCTGATTTTATCCCACCAAAAAATAACAAAACTCTTTAAGTTTTGGCTCAAAACTAAAAACAATTTGATTAGAGTGTTCACGAGAGAATAAAATTAAAAATTATATATGAGTACTAAAAATTATAATAAAACATTAAGAAAAGCCGTAGCCAAGAAAGCGATTGCTAAAATTATAGTAGCGATAAAGATTATTTTTTCTGCTCCCCTTTTGGTGCGATAAACATTGCCTTCACCACCAAAAGCAGAAGAAAGTCCGGTGCCGCGCTGTTGCAGTAAAATAGCAACAACCATTAAGACGGCTAAAACAATTTGAATAATGCCTAAGATCATAATAGTAATTATTAACTTGTAATTAAGTATATCAGAAGAAATAAATCCCGTCAATCTTTTAACTCTGACGATCGTATTAAATATGTTATAATAGTTTATATGGCTATAATAAAAAAACAAAAAAAATGGCACCAAAAATGGTGGGGGATTATTTTTTTAATAATTTGCGTACTGGCCTTCATTTATTCGGGGTTATTAATATACCAGATTATTTTTTTAATAGACGCGAAAAATCAGATAAACGGTCAAAATATTAATTCTTTAAAAATACCCCAAGCATATAACATAAGAGATACTATAGAAAAGAAGGATTCCCCCTTTTTGGGCGATGAAAATGCAGCTATCGTTATAGTGGAATTTGGAGATTTTCAATGTCCTGTTTGCAAGCAAGAGGCGCTTATAGTCAGAATGATCGCAGAGGAAGACCCGTCGCTGAAAATTATTTTCCGCAATTTTCCCAATCCTGTTTCAAGTCCCCAAGCTCTTACAGCTGCTATGGCGTCCTTATGCGCCAATGAACAGGGTAAATTTTGGGAATATCATGATCTGCTATTTGAAAATCAGACCGATTTAAGCTCTTCAAATTTAAAGGCATTGGCACTTAATTTGGGATTAAATTCTGCAAATTTTAATAATTGCCTTGATGAGGCAAAATATTTTTCTCAGATAAAATCAGACATGCAAGACGGCTTGACTTTAAATATCACCGGCACTCCAACTTTTTATATTAATGGCAATAAATTAAGCGGAGGCATCCCATATAATACTTTTAAAACACTAATTGCCAAAATTAAACAATCAATAGCTCAATAATTTATGAAAGAAATTCGTATTCATGGTCGCGGTGGACAAGGCAATGTCAAGCTTGCGGAAATAATAGCCATTGCTGCTTTTGAAGACGGTAAGTCACCGCAGGCCTTTCCCTCTTTTGGCGTAGAAAGAAGGGGGGCGCCGGTTACGGCTTTTGTAAAAATTGATAATAAGTTTATCAGGAGCCGGGAGCAAGTATATCATCCCGACTATCTTATTATTCAAGACCCATCAATTTTAGGAGTTGAGAATGTTTTTGCTGGTTGCAAGAAAAATACAGTGATTATAATTAATTCCGATAAAAGTCCCAAAGCGCTTTGTCCGGGCGTGAGTTATAAAGTTATTTGTATGCCTGCCAATGAGATTTCTTTAAAAATAATTGGCAAGCCCATCACAAATACTGCGCTTTTGGGTGCGTTTGCGGCTTATTATAAATTTTCAACAAAAAGTCTGGAAAAAGCGATTAAAATAAATTTGGGTGAAAGGTTAGACAAAGAGATTATTGATAAAAATATTAAAGCCATGCATGAAGCTTATGATTGGGTTAAGAAAAATTATAAATTAGATTAATATGAAATTAAAATATCCACTAGAGGTAAATCCAGGTACAACTATTACAAATAAAACTGGTGGTTGGCGAACGCAAAAGCCAATTGTTGACCATGAGATCTGTATTGGTTGTGATGTGTGTAGAAAAGTTTGCCCCGAGGGAGTTTGCTTTCCAACTGGCGAAAAAAACAGTAAGGGTCGTATTTTTTATGACCGTGATTTGGATTTTTGTAAAGGTTGCGGTTTATGCGCCAAAGAATGTCCGGTTAGTGCGATTAGAATGGAAAATGATTTTAAATAAATTAGAATATAGAATTAAGAATACAGAATATAGAATTATGAAATTAGATAATAGCAAACAATTTTTAGAAGGTTCGCATGCAGTGGCTGAAATTATTAAATTAATTAAGCCAGCTGTTGTGGCTGCTTATCCGATTACGCCACAAACGCATATTGTTGAAGACCTGGCCAAAATGAAAGCCAGCGGTGAAGGAGGCTTTGAATACATAAATACTGAATCAGAATTTGCCGCAGCTTCTCTTTTGCTTGGTGCCAGCGCAACAGGCGTGCGTACATATACAGCTACATGCTCTCAAGGTCTTTTATTAATGACTGAAGTTTTATTTAATATTGCGGGCATGAGATTGCCTGTCGTAATTACTTGCGCCAATCGCGCAGTTTCAGCGCCTATAAATATTTGGAACGACCAACAGGACGCAGTGACAATCCGTGATGCTGGCTGGCTTATGCTTTATGGCGAGACAAATCAAGAGATTATTGACCTGCATTTGCTGGCGTACAAGCTAGCTGAAACTTTAAGATTGCCGGTTATGGTAAATATGGATGGATTTGTTTTGACCCATACTTACGAGCCCGTTTTAATGCCAGGCCAAGAACAGATAAATAAATTTTTACCGCCATATAAACCAGCAATCGGGACATATTTGGATGTGAAAAATCCAGTCACGCTTGGAAGTTTGGCTACGCCTGATAGTTATATGGAAATTAGAAAACAATTGGCGCAAGATATTTATTTAAGTTCTGATTTGATAAAAAAATATCATACGGATTTTAAAAAAGTCTTTGGCCGAAGTATCGGCGACAACGGGTTGGTGGAAGAATATAAAACTAAAGATGCTGAAGTTATTTTAGTAGCTATGGGTTCTGTTTGCGGTACAATCAAAGATGCCATTGATGAAATGCGAGAGAGAAAACAAAAAGTCGGACTTTTGAAAATTATTTCCTTCAGACCTTTTGCTGATGAAGAAGTAATTAAACATTTAGCAAAAGCAAAATATATTGCTGTAGTTGATAAATCAATTTCGCTTGGTAGTGAAGGAGTTTTGGCTACAGAAATAAAACGCGCGGCCTATAATCAAACAAAAGCAAAAATCCAGAGCTTTATTGTCGGTCTAGGCGGCCGCGACGTGACCAAGGAAATGATTGAACAGATTATTTTTGACATAAAAAAAGACAAAACTAATAAAATGCATTTTATTAGCTGCACCGATTAGAATTTTAGAATTATAGCGTTATAGAATTTTAGACTATAACTCTATAACGCTAAAACACTATAACTCTATGCAAAAATATAAAAATCCAAATCAACATTTAATAGCCCCTGGCCATACGGCTTGCCCTGGTTGCGGTCAGCTTATGTCAGCGCGTTTAGTTTTAGATGCTTGCGGGTCAAAAACCATTATTGCTAATGCGACTGGTTGTTTGGAAGTTACGACAACAAAATATCCAACTTCGTCCTGGAAAGTTCCCTGGGTCCATTCTTTATTTGAAAATCCTTCGGCAGTAGCGTCTGGAATTTTGGCAGCTTTGAAACAAAAAGGCTTAGATAAAGAAATAACTGTCTTAGCACAAGGTGGGGATGGCTCCACTTTTGATATTGGTTTTGGCTTGATTTCAGGCATGTGGGAGAGAAAGGAAAATATTTTATATGTTTGTTATAATACTGAAGTTTATTCTAATACCGGCTATCAGGCATCTGGCGCTACGCCGCTTGATGCCAATACCACCACGACACCGCCAGACAAAAAGTCCATGGGCAATGCTTTTATCAGAAAAAATATGGGAGAAATTGCTATCGCGCATGGTTGCGTTTATGTAGCACAGACAACTTGCGGTTATCCGGCTGACATTATTAATAAAGTAAAAAAAGCTTTAACATTTACTGGTCCAAAATATCTGGAAATTTTAACGACTTGCATACCCGGTTGGGGAGTAGAAAATGAAATGGCTGTCCAAATGGGAAAACTAGCTCACAAAACAGGCATTTATCCGGTTTTTGAATATTATGACGATGAATATCATGTTATGAAAATTCCCGGCGAACCGCTCAAAGTTGATGAATATTTAAAATTACACAAGCGTTTCAAGCACTTATTCGGGAATGAAAGAGGCAAAGAGGCAATTAAACAAATACAAAATATTGCCGATAAAAATATTGAAAAATATAATTTGAAATAAATTTTTTTAAAAAGCCGCATTAAAGCGGCTTTTTTGGCTCTTGACATTTTTATTTTTTTTTGATAGGATGTTAAATCGACAAAATGGTTACCATGGGATAGCCAAAAGTGAGGACTTAGTCAATGTTTGAAAATCCTGCCAGGCGGTTAGGAGAAGTAAAACGTGATAAACCCTTGCATCCCAATTTTTAAAAATTGAATAGGAGGTTTTCGATGGCGAGAAAAAGGTTGCCTCTTTACGGGAAAAAGGGCCCTAAGGAGCAGGAAGCTCGGGAATTGGCAATTAATGTTTTTGATTTACAAGAACGTTTGGCAATTTCCAACGAACAAATGGCTACAGAGATCGGTTGGAAAAAGACCCAGGTCTCGGCAATTAAATCCGATTGGGTCAATCGGAAAGAGCCGCACGGCTACATGTATGCGAGCATTGCTAATGGGTTGATCCAATTTTGGAACAACCATCTGATAGTGAAAAACGATAAGGTCGGCGAATCTCAAGCGTTGAAGCCAGTTGCAGCCAAAAAAAGGGGCAAAAAAAGGGATGAGGAATTATTTCTGATGGAGGTCTTAATAAAAAAGGTCGGCTTTGCCAAGGCCAGAGCTTTGCTCGAAGGTAAGGGTAAGGTCGTGAAATACCATGATTACATCATGACGCTTAGCCCGGAAGAAATTGCCGAGCTACTCTAAGATTTATAATGGCTCTGTCATTTGGCGGAGCCATTTTTTATTTCTATGCCCTCAACCCATTCCTACTTGACTAGGTTATTAGGCAGTGATACAATGTCCGTAATATATGTTTGACGGAAATTAGATATTAGAAATTGGATATTAGGAACTGGAAAAATTTATTACTAAAATAAAAATCAATGGCTAAACAAGACAAAATTATTATCAAAGGAGCAAGAGTTCATAACTTGAAAGATGTTAATGTGGAAATCCCGAAAAATAAATTTGTGGTCATAACCGGCTTATCTGGTTCTGGCAAATCATCTTTAGCTTTTGATACTATTTTTGCCGAAGGCCAAAGACAATATTTAGAAAGTTTATCCTCATACGCCCGCCAATTTATTGGTTTAATGGATAAGCCGGACGTTGATCAGATAGAGGGTATTTCGCCGGTCATTGCTATTGATCAAAAGGCAACTTCTTCAAACCCGCGCTCAACCGTGGGCACCATAACGGAGATTTATGATTATCTCCGTCTTTTATTTGCCAGAATCGGGCATGTACATTGCCCAAATTGCGGTTCAGAAATAAAAAAGATGGGTATTAAGCAAATTATTGAAAAGATTTTAGAATTGCCGCCGCAGACACGCATTGCTGTCTTAGCGCCGATTGTCATCGGTCAGAAAGGCAAGCTAGATCACTTGATTAAAAAAATGAAAAAGGCCAATTTTTTACAGCTGCGCTTGGATGGTAAATTTTATAACATGATGGAAATTGAAAAGACAGTCATTGATGAAAATAAAGAGCATAATTTAGACGCTTTGGTTGACCATCTTTTTGTGGAAAAAGTTAATATAGAGAAAATTACCCATGCGCCGATTTATTTTGCCATTAAAAAGGCCTTAGATTTATCAAACGGCATGATCAAAATATATAGAAAGGATAATAATGCCGAATATTTATTTTCACAGCATTTACATTGCTCTAAGTGCGATATAAATTTGCCCGAACTTGATATTAGAAGTTTTTCCTTTAATTCGCCACATGGCGCTTGCCCAAAATGCACTGGCTTGGGAGTAAATTTGGAAGTTGATCCTGAATTGGTTATTTTTAATCCGCGCTTAACAATCGAAGAGGGCGCCATTAAAGTTTGGACGCGTTTAACTTCAAATCAGCCGCAAATGCATAAAATCTTGGCGGCTGCTGCCAAGGCGCATAAAATTCCGCTGGATAAAGCCGTAGAGAAAATGAAGAAAGATGATGTAAGGGTTATTTTGTATGGCACTGGCGATGAGCAATTAGATATTGATGGCAAAAAATATATATTTGAAGGTATTATTCCTTTTTTGGAAAAGAAATACAGAGAAACAGATTCTGATTATGTGCGTACAGAAATAGGCGATTATATGCGCGAAGTTATTTGCCCGGTTTGCAAAGGTAAGCGCCTAAAGCCAGAAAGTTTGGCTGTGACAATTTTAGATAAAAATATTTCTGATTTTGTGGACATAAGTTTGGAAAATCTTGTTGAGCTTTTCATTGATATAGATAAAAAATCAAAAAATGGCAAGGGTCTTACTGAAAATGAATACAAAATTGCCAGACAAATTTTGAAAGAGGTGATTCGGCGTTTGGAATTTTTAAATCATGTCTCCCTAGACTATTTAACTTTAGACAGAAGCGTGACTTCATTGGCTGGCGGTGAAGTTCAGCGCATCCGTTTGGCTAAACAAATTTCTTCTTCGCTGACTGAAATAATTTATATTTTAGACGAACCTTCAATTGGCTTGCATCCGCGCGATAATGCGCGTTTAATTGAGAGTTTGAAAAAATTGCGCGATATGGGCAATACCGTAATCGTGGTAGAACATGACCAGGCAATTATGGAAGAGGCAGATTTGGTTATTGATATGGGACCTGGCGCAGGCGAATATGGCGGCAAAGTCGTGGACATTGGCACTTTAGATAAAATTAAGAAAAATAAAGAGTCATTAACTGGTTTATATTTATCAGGTAAATATAAAATCGAGCCAAGAAAAAATTATAGAAAAGGCAATGGCAAATTTGTGACAGTGAAGGGCGCGAAAGCCAATAATTTACAAAATCTGGATGCTAAATTTCCACTCGGTAAATTTATCGCGGTTTCTGGTGTATCTGGTTCTGGCAAATCCAGTTTGATTATTGATATTTTATCTCGCTCATTGGCCAAACATTTTTTCAGAGCCAAGGAACAGCCCGCCGAACATAAAGAAATTGTGGGTATTAGTAATTTGGATAAAGTTGTAACAGTTGATCAATCGCCAATTGGCAGGACACCGCGCTCAAACCCTGCAACTTATACTGGCGTGTTTACATACATCCGCGATTTATTTACCCAAGTGCCAGAAGCTAAGATGCGCGGCTTTGATGCTGGCAAATTCAGCTTTAATGTAGTGGGCGGCAGATGCGAAACTTGCGGTGGCGAGGGCTTGGTGAAAATTGAAATGCAATTTTTGCCAGATGTTTATGTGGAATGCGAAGAATGCCATGGCAAGCGCTATGATAAAGAAGCCTTGGAAATTTATTATAAAGGCAAAAATATTGCTGATGTTTTAGACATGACAGTTGATGAAGCTAAAAGATTTTTTGCCGACATACCAATCATTGCCGAAAAATTAATGATTTTATATGATGTGGGCTTGGGCTATTTAAAATTAGGCCAGCCAGCCACCACACTTTCCGGCGGTGAAGCACAAAGAGTTAAATTGGCCACTGAACTTTCACGCCGAGCCACTGGCATGACATTATATATTTTGGATGAACCAACAACTGGTTTACATTTTGATGATATTAATCGCTTGCTGGGAGTTTTACAAAAATTGGTTGATAAGGGCAATACTGTTTTGGTGATTGAACATAATTTGGATGTGATCAAATCCGCTGACTGGGTGATTGATATGGGGCCTGAAGGCGGGGATAAGGGCGGTAAAATTGTAGCACAAGGTACACCAAAAGATATTACCAAGGTAAAATCAAGTTATACTGGACAATTTTTGAAAAAATTAGTGAAATAAAAATCAGCCCCGCGTCGCGGGGCTGATTTTTATGTTGTCAGCATTGACAGATTTTATAGAATATTATATTATTATTTATTAAACATCGAATTTGTATATTGGGGAAATTTCGCGACCCGACGAACTCGGGCAACGGCGAGCCCATAATGCGGGGCGAGCCACAGCCGCCCTTTAAGTAGGGCAAAAAGGAGGACCAGAAATGGGACTACTGCAAGAATTACCTTCCAGCGAGATGGTATCAACGCTTGAAGCGTTGGCACATCTGGGCGTCACGCGCGAACACCTTACGAATTTGCGCAAGGATAAGAAATTGGCCTTTAAAATTTCGTGCCTCATTAGGAGTATCGAAGTAAGCGGACCCTATGAAGTTAGCAATTTATTTAGCTATGTACCGCTAGCTAAAATGATTAAGTCTGGGAATTACGACTTTGTTAATGATAATATCACCGAAGAACACTTTTCACTTGAAGGAAAGGGATACTTTTATGGCAGAGAGCTGTTTTTGGTTCATTTCCACAAATCCGTCAGGGTACCCAAGAAAATTTTGGAGCAGTTGGATATTTTGGGCTTTGAGGCCTCTGAAATTTCGGAGCTACTCATGTTCGATGCGACTTATCCGATAATGAGGCGAGCAGAGATCCGGATTTATGCCCTTAAATCGGCCTTGACTGTCGGTGATGATTTCCGTTATGTCTGTTCGTGCCGACATGAGACCAATATTTCAGTCCAATACGAGAACGATCGCATTCTTGAACTTTATCCCTATGAAGACGAACTTTGGCATGGCAAGACTTGTATATTAGCTCATCGAAAATTTAACCTTTAGCTCAAACAAAGCCCGCTTTGGTTTTTACCAGGCGGGCTTTTTCTATTGACAAATTTTTTATATTTGTTAAGATGAAGCATCTGGTAATTTTATAAATAAAGGAGGAAGAAAATGAAAAGACTCTTGGCAGTACTGTTTCTGTTTTTTTTACTCATGCCAGCAAGGGCCTTTTCCAGCGAAGAAGATGAACTGACTTATGAAGGCCAATACGATATCACCTTGAAACACGAATTTCTTGAATTTGGCGAAAAGAAAAATTCGCTCTTAGGCGCAGTTGATCTTTTCGGCACGCTTGATGGTTATAACGCCTTATTCACTTATTTTGGACCCCAGTTCAATATATCTGATGATTTGACACTTTGGCTTTTAGCCGGCACATTAAATGAAACAGGTGGCGGGATGGCTATTACAGCTTCAGTTTGGGCAGATTATTATTGGGGCAATGAAGATGTGAATAACATTTTCGTAGAAGGTGGCTATTATATCCCGGTTGATGTTTTTCCTTATCAATTTTATTTTTGGACAGAATACAACCGCGCCCTAAAAGACGATGTCAATTTTGGCGTCAGCATGGAGCTTTTTGGCAATGCCGAGGAAGGGGAATTAAGCGAATTTGCCTTAGGACCGCATATTGGACTTGGCAATTGGAAAATTTGGACAGCCTATGACTGGTCGCCATCAATAGATGGAGAAATAGTTTCCGTCAGATTAATTTACGAGCATTAAAAATTAAAAGTCCCGCGTAGCGGGACTTTTTTATTTATTTCACTCCCTGTTTCCAAAGTAAATCAAAAATAGTTTTCATGGAATTATAAAAAGCCTTTGATTCAATAACAACAAGAAAAAGATGGTCTTTCAAAGAAGTTAAGGCAACTTTATTATCAAATAAAGAAATATCCATATCCAGAGTTAATCCTTTGGGCAAAAATTTAAATTGCACATTTTTACGCTGCGCTTTTTCTGCAAAACTATGGTCATCGGGAGTATTAGATAAAATTTGCTGGCACTTATAAGAGGTGGGTATTTTATTTTGGAAATAATCAATCCAATGTTCAATTTCTTCCGGCATATATTTAGTAATCGCTTCGGCATTACTAATATAATATGCCTCTCTAGCCGATTCCGTCTGTCTGTAGACATTTCTTATTTCTTCTTTGCCCTCAAAATAATTTATTTTAGGCTTCCAGATTGATTGGTTAAAAATGGCTAATAAAGCAGGCAAAGACTCTTTAAAATTTGCAGTTATATTTTTTAAGTCCTGAAAAATTTTAGTCGGGTCAATTGCTATATATCGATTAATTTTAGTATCGGGGATAACGGAAGCATAGCCTCTTTTAATTAAGCTTTCTAAAATCAAATAGACGATTGATCTTTTAAGTTTGGCTCGTTCAGCTATTTGAGTAACTGAACCACTGCCAAGCTCAGAGAGGGCAATGTAGATTAGGGCCTCTTTTTCTGTAAATCCTGCATCTTGCAACAGTTTTGTTAATTGTTCGTTCATATAAATTTTTTACGACTTTGATACTTTAGTGTCGAAGTATGGCTGTCGCACATTAAAGTGTGTAACCCAAAGCAGGGATCAGTTAGTTCATATATATAGTATAGCAATTATTGATAAATTTGTCAATATTTTTGATAAAAATAATTAAAATATGGCTAAAATCACTAATTTAAGGTAAAAAATAATTATAATAACATTGACAATATTGCAGAGTAATGCTATAATTTGGAATTCAGATAGAACTTTGACAATAAAATAAGGATAAGGTTTGATGAATACTAAAAACAAGGGAGGAAAGAATGAGGGAAAATACTGGTATTGGTAAAAGGCCCACATGCAGAATAACATTCATAATTATTTTTGCGAGCATTACATTTTATACTATTTTTTTCATTATATCTGACATTCATATAAAGATGCCCAGAAATGAAATACGGGCGCCCATTAGTAATAATGAGCAGGTGCCAGATAAAAATTATTCAATTGATATAAAAAAACCAAGAATCGAAGTGCAGACGCCTGCTAGTAGTCATGAACAAGCGCCAGATAAAGATTATTTATTTTTTCAGGTGAAATTGAATTCGGAACGCCACGGGTACCCTGGGTGGTGGTATGTAAGAGGAGACTGTTTTGATCCAGCCGACGATAGCATTTATTCAAACATGCACAATACTGATGTGCCAATTAATTCTTTTACTGGATATTTGGACGAACTGGCCAAAGCTAAAGGTTATTGCTTTTTTTATATTCATATTAACGCAATAGGTTATTTGCCTAATCATTATGGTAAAGCAATATATCCACCAGTTGATTTTCAGAAGAAAGGCATCCCCAAGAGAGAAGCTGGGCAAGAGGAGGGTATATTGGGAGATTTGTCCGTAAGATTAATCTCTCATGGGAAAATGGTTCTCTTGCCAGTTACGGTAATTAGAGTTGTGGGTGATAAAGATCGAGATCCAGGATGGTATAAAGCTGGTTCGCTTGTGTTTAGGGTCAAGATTCCAAAAGAGGGCAAAAAATGAAAAAAGCGATTTTTGAATTTTATAAATTTATTGGTTCATTTATTATGCCCTTTAGCATTTTAGCAATGCTTTGTTGTCTTATTCTTGCAATTTTTGTCAGACCGGACGCGCTAAATAAAAATGCAATATCATTTATCTTTGTAGTCGCGTTTGCGCTGTTTTTAATCAAACTCTGCCTTGATTGGATATTAAACAAATTTGAAGATTAAAAAGGAGACTAAAATGGATGAAGGATGGAAAAAAAATAAAGAATCAATAAAAAATAACAAAAATTTGAGAAAACTGTGGTTTGGCCTTGGTGTAGTGGCATTATTATTTACCATCAGTACTTTATTTGCCCCTTGGGCACTTTCACCTTTAACCGTAGTGAGTGGTTATTTCGTTTTTCTGTGTCTATTTTTCTATCTATATTATCGTCCCGAAAGTCCATTTTTATGAAAAGGAGGTAATGATGGACTATTATAAGCCTGCACCCAGGGTGCCAATTGAAATTATTTGTTTTATTGTTGCCTTTGTGATTGCCGGGGCAACTAGCGAAAAGCATTTCTTCGCCATAGGAGTGCCATTAACTTATTTGCTTATTAAGTTTTCGCAATATATTAAGGCAAAGTTAAAATTAAAAAGACGAGGTTTTTAACCTCGTCTTTTTCTATTTAGATTTTTTTTCTGAAATTGATTTTAGTCTCTTGGAATAATCTCTGGTGTAATAAAGTTTTGATTTTCTGGTTACCTTAGTATCAACAAGTTCTATTTTATCAATTAGGGGAGAGTGTATTGGAAATATCCTTTCCACGCCGATGCCCTCACTAATTTTACGGACAGTAATTGTTGCGCTCGGTCCAATGCCATGCTTTTTGGCAATAACCAGGCCTTCGTAAATCTGAATTCTTTCTTTTTCCTCGCCTTTGGCCGTAATATCCTTAATTTTTTGATGAACACGAACAACCATGCCAGGCTGGATTTGGTCCAAGGTAAGTATTTGTTTGTCTGATTTTTTTGCCGTAGCCATATATTTGCTGTAAAAAATAAAAATCCGGAAATGGATTGTAGATTTAGTTTAGCTTAAATTAATATTTTCGTCAAGATTTTCCTCCTTTGGCGGAATCCGCCATAGGCGTGATGAGTTCTTTTTGAATAATTTTGCTGACTTGTGACAGTGTTTTGGCTAATTCTCCCTCTTTATTAATAACCTGGTAATCGTAATATTTGGTGTATTTTAGCTCTTTTTTGACATTATTGATTCTGACTTGGAAATCTCTATGGTCAATTTGGCCTTTTGAGCGCTTAATTAACCGTTTTTTTAATATCTCCAGTGATTCAGGCCGAATAAAAATTAAGACAATATTAGATAATTTTTTCTTTAAAATTAAGGCTCCTTGTGTATCAATATTTAATAGAACTGGTCCTTTTTTTAGTAAATTAGCAAGAACATTTTTATCTGTCCCATAATATTGGTCATGCACAATGGCCCATTCAATAAAGTCGCCTCTTTTTATTTTCTTCTGAAATTCAGGCACCGTCACATATTTCATTATTTTGTCTTCGGCAGTGCCAGCTCGTTTTTTTCTAGTGGTAAAAGAAACTGCTTTTTGCAAGAAAGGCATTTTTCGCATAATGGCTTTAGCAACTGTTGTTTTGCCGACTGCGACCGGGCCAGAAATTATTATAATTTTGTTCATAAATTTTATGCCCCACTTTAGTGGGCCTTAATCGATCTTTGTGTTGGCCTGCTAAAGCAGGGAATAATTATTTTATTTGTTTTAAAATTTTGTTTAATTTAAGCGGCAGTTTTGATTCAAATTCCACATACTTGCCATCTAAATTTTTAAAGCCAAGTTTTGTTGAGTGTAAAAATGGCCTATCCAACTTTATATTGGCTTTAACTTTTTTTTGCTGATAAAGCTTGTCGCCGACAATGGGATGATTTAAGAAATTAAAATGTGTCCTGATTTGATGCGTACGTCCTGTTTCGATCTGCACTTCTAATAAAGAAAAATTTTGGAATTGTTTAATGACGGTATATTTGGTAATTGCTTCTTTGCCGCCTTGATCTTTTGTCTTAACTAACATTTTGCCTTTTTCAGAACGCTCCAATGGTAAATCAATAGTGCCCTCCATTCTTTCCATAGGATTGTGAACCAAAGCAGTGTAAATTTTTTTAACTTTACGGTCTTGAAATTGCTTTTTAAAATATGCAAAAGCTTTTTGCGTTTTACAAACCAGCATCAGGCCTGAAACATCTTTATCTAAACGATGGACAATGCCCGGACGCAGGGGATCTTCACCGATTTTTTTTAGTTTTGGATAATAAGTGATTAAACCGTTAACCAAGGTATCTTTTTCTATTTTGTCAGTGGGATGGACCAAAAGTCCTGACGGCTTGTCAATAACCATAATATTATCATCTTCAAAAACAATATTATATTTTACTTTTTTATTGGGCTTTATTTCTTTTGTTTTATTTTCAATTTTAATATCTTTGGCATTGATATTAATTTTATCATTGGCACGCAGAAAAAAATGCGGCGTAACTTTTCCGCCGTTAAGTGTAATTTTTCCGTCTTTAATAAGCTTCTGAATTTTACTGCGGGAAATTTTTAATTCTGCTGTCAGAAATTTATCAAGGCGTACGTTTGAATTTTCAGGTTTAATTTGAAATTGCATAGTTTAAAAGGAATAGGGAAATGGGCTAAAAAACCGCCTCTGTCATTCCGAGCTTGTCGAGGAATCTATGACCGTGATGGATTCTTCGCTACGCTCTGAATGACTTAAAGACAGAGGCGCTATTCCACCCACTTTAATTTAGAAAAATACTCGCGTTTTTTAGCTTCTTCGTATCTATCAATATCAGGGGACATATTTTTTAATTCCGTATCAGATAATTTGTTTAACTCTTTTAAGCGTTTAGTCAAATTTGGCTTAGTATTCTTTTTCGGGTTTTCTAAAACTTCTGATAAGAGCGCATTTAAAAGTAAACCGATTTTAGGACCAGGCTTCATGTTTAAAATTTTCATTAATTCCAGGCCGTCAATTTTTAACATTTTAACTGAAATGGGATCCATTTGCACTTCATGTAATCTTTTTTCCAACTCCATTAATTTATATGGCTTGGCTTTTGGTCTGCCCATACCCAAACGATCACAGATACGTAGCTGGATTGCTTCATTAATATTATCTTTGCCAATTCTAACCAAGAGTCGGCGGATAGCCGCATCAGTAATTTCGCCGATAGAATAAAAAAACATATGGTAGCGAACTAAATGCGCCACTTTATTTACAATATCATTTGGATATTTTAAGCGCGCTAAAATTTTTCTGGCGATTTTTCCACCCACAATATCATGATTATAAAAAGTGCTATCTGGACCTTCACCTTTTTTAACCATGGGCTTAGCTATGTCGTGAAGTAGGGCAGCCAGACGAACATTTAAATTATAATTTCTTTGAGCCGCAAAGCCCAAGGCTTTGACACTATGAGTAAAAACGCTATAGATATGAGCCTTGTTTTGGGAGACGCCTACGCCCTCTTCCAGTTCAGGTATAATATATTTTAATAAATTGGATTTTTGCAGTAATTCCAGGCCAAATTCGGCATTGGGTGATAATACTATTTTGGTAAATTCCTCGTTGATTCTTTCCATGCTCATGGTCCTAATTTTAGCCGCATTGTTTTGGACGGTCAGATAAGTATTTTTTTCAATTTTAAAATATAATTGTACTGAAAAGCGAATGGCGCGCAGCATTCTGGTGTAATCCTCTTGGAATCTTTCTTTGGGATTTCCTACGGTTTTAATAGTTTTATTTTTTAAATCTTCCAGCCCGTTATATGGATCAATTAATTCGCTGGTTTTTAAATTTAATGCCATCGCGTTAATCGTGAAGTCGCGTCTTTGCAAATCTTTCTCAATTGGCAAAGCGGCGTCTGATTGCACATCAAAATCTTTATAACCGCCAGTCATAAATGACTGTTCAGTTCTGGGCAGAGCAATATCAATTGGCTCAAGGCCTTTGTAATTTTTAGGTACGAATTTAAAAACACCAAATGACTTACCCACAAAATTTACTTCGCCTTCTTTGGCTAAAAACTTTTCTAACTCTTTGGGTTCAACTTTCCTGATAACAAAATCATAATCATAAGAAGTTTTTTCCAATAAAATGTCGCGTACTTTACCGCCAACAAGATAAACTTCTCCTTCTTTGAATTTCTTTTGCAGTTTTTGGACAAATTTAAAATCAGGATTTTTATTAAAATCCTTAAGAAAATCTGCAATTAATTTTTGCTGTTTTTCATTTAACATCATAATTTAATTATAACTGTTATTAAATCATTTTTCAAAGCTGTTTATTTTATTAACATGACATCGCCGAAAGAAAAAAATCTGTATTTTTTTTGAATAGCGTGTTTATACGCTTTATCAATAAATTTTTTTCTAGCAAAGGCCGAAACTAAAAGTATTAGCGAAGATTTTGGTATATGAAAATTTGTAATAAGGCCGTCAATAAATTTAAATTTATAGCCCGGATAAATATAAATTTTAGTAAATCCTTTTTTGGCTTTTAATTTTTTATTACTAGTACAGCTTTCTAAAACTCTTGTGCTGGTAGTGCCAACTGCAATAATTCTGCGTTTTTCTTTTTTGGCCAAATTTAAGTTATGAGCAGTTTTTGTATTCAGCTCAAAATATTCATCATGGATCTTAAATTTTGTAATGTCAGGAGTTTTAATTGGCTGAAAAGTTCCTAAACCGACATGCAAAGTCACAAATTCAATTTGCGCATTCATTTGTTTAAGTTTTTTAAAAATTCTTGGGGTGAAATGCAGTCCAGCCGTTGGCGCAGCTGCTGAACCAAGTTTTTTGGCAAAAAAGGTTTGGTACTCGTTTGCTTTGGCGATTCGTTTGATGTAGGGCGGAGTTGGCATTTGGCCGATCTTTAAAATTTGCTCCATTAATTTCTGGCCAGACAGATTAAACTTTATTTGAGCCGTATCTTTTTCGCGCTTGATAATTTGTCCGTTTAATTTTTTGGAAAATGATAATTTAATTCCCAATTGTTTTTTAATGGACAAATTGCCGACTAAACATTGCCAAGTATTTTGTTTAATTTGTTTTAACAATAAAATTTCCACTTTGCCGCCAGTTTCTTTTTTACCTTTTAAACGCGCAGGCAAAACTTTGGAATCATTAAAAACTAAAACATCACCGGCTTTTAAATATTTTGTCAAATTCAAAAATTTGTCATCAATAATTTTCTGACTTTTTCTGTCCAAAACCATGAGTCGGCAAGTATCAGCAGGGGATACTGGTTTTTGGGCGATCAACTCTTTAGGTAGATCGAAATTATAATTTTCTAAATTAAATTCTTTTTTCATATCTGAATTAATAATATCATTTTAAATAAAAAAGGTCCTGACTGACAAGACCATTTGTGGGCAACAGAGGAGTCCCGCCGTCGCTGCGCTTTGGCGGGCAAGCGAACCTCTGTTTAGGGTGGGCAATAGTGGGATCGAACCACTGACCTCATCGACGTCAACGATGCGCTCTAACCAGCTGAGCTAATTGCCCTAGCAAAAATATTTTATCAGAATTCTGGGAATATTCAATTGAATGTGGGCCTAAGCCCACCGAAGCTCGCCAAAATCATATTTTAAATTTGCTCGCCTTTGCCAAGGCTACGACGAGCGTAGGTGGGCGTGGATGGACTCGAACCATCGACATCTACCTTATAAGGGTAGCGCTCTAACCGACTGAGCTACACGCCCTGGTCTTATCATAATTAATATAAATATTACATTAAAATGAATTTTTTTTCAAGAGTGACGTTTCTTAATAATCTTGACTTTTTTGCTTAAATTTGCTAAAATTAAAGTATAATTTTTTAAAATTTTGCATTTATGCCAGAACCAAAATTAAAATTAGGCACAGAAAAAGCACCTGAATCTAAACGAGAAACTGAAATGGACACAAAAGGTGATGCTTTGGAGCGCTTAGGTAAATATTTTGAGCAGATGCTTTCTAAAAGAGAAAATATTAAAAGAGGCGATACGATTGAATATTTATTTCCAGGCGATGAAAAAACAAGCGCTGGAATGGTTAAGGGCAAGGTAGAATGGGCAAGCGCTGACGGAGAAATCATTGTTATTAAAACAGAATCTGAAAAAGGCAAATTTACAGGGCCAATTGTTAGGTTACAAGGTGAAGAGCCATGGGTAATATATCCGGAAAATTTATCTTTTTATTGGGATAAGAAAAATGGCAAATTATATGAGCCGGGCGATATTGTTGATTTTCAGATACATGATGAACAACGAGCGAAATTGCCAGCCTATCAAGAAGATAGAACGGGCGGAGCTGGTAATCTGCAAATGGAAGGCGTGATTGTTGATTTTTTCTTTGATAAAAAAGCAGGGGAAGTAAAAGCCATGATTGCTAATGAATCAAAAAAGGGGAAAGGAATTAACTTTGAATTTCCCAGAGCTAAAGATTTATTAAATATAAATGATAAAGATTCAATGACCAAGCAAGATATACAGGATTATATCTTTGCATCAAAAAAATAAAATTTGAATAATAAAAAATCACCCGACTGAAGCCGAGGTGATTTTTATTTAATACTATTTTTTATATTTTCAATGACTTCTCTGAGCGCTTCAACCAGTTCTGATTTATTAACTTCAAATTCTGCCAGGGTTTTACTGCCAAATGGTTCATAATTTTTTATCAGATAAAGTGAGTCGTAATTTTTAGATGTATATATAACGCCGGAAATACTGTTGTGTTTATTCTCGTAAAATAAAACAATAATTTCTGCTTCCGGCGCTGAAGTGATAAGTTCTTCTATGACTTCGCTTAAATTAGGATTCTGGACATTTAATTCCAAAAAATCTTTTTGTTGTAAATATGACCAGGCGATTTTATATTGTGGGTCGAGTTTTAATCTGGTCAAAACTTTGCCCCAGAGCTTTAAAGTATTTATTGATTTGGTGCGATAAAGATTTTGAATAATTAAATCGCGCTCCGCTCCATTTAAAATTAGTTGACTAGCAATATTAAGCGTTCTCGGCGTTATATTGTGGGTTCTGAAACTTTTTGTCTTGGAAATCATGCCAGTCAAAAGACAAGTAGCAATTTCCTGATCCATTAAATTAATGTCATATCCTTCTATTAAATTAAAAATAATTTCTGCAGTTGAGGTTTTGGTCAATTCTACCAAGTTGATTTGTCCATACTGTTCATTTTCCGGATTACTGTCAATATTTATCATCGGAGTATTAAAGAAAAATTCTGTATTTTTTTCATAAAGTTCACCCAAAGATTCCAAATCATCGGTGTCTAAGGTGATTATTAAATCATATTTGAAATTACCTGACTTGAAGCTGATATTCTTTTCAGCCAAAGAGCCGCCTTCTGGAGTAAGATAGATATTCAAATTATTACCCCTTATATCATAAGAAAAATCTTTAAGTTTAGTATCGCTTAAGTTCAGATTGATTATGAACTTTTTTAAGCCACCTAAATTTGATTTAACTTCCTTAATATAAGGCAAAAATGCATAGCTTTGAGGAATATTGAAATTTTCGCAGATAATATCGGCCTTTTTATTCATTTTTTTTAAAATTAAAAATAAAGCTAAGGCAGATGATACTGCGTCGCCCGAAAAATTTTTGCGAAACAAAATTAGAGTCCGAGAACTCTTTTTCAGTAATTCAAAAATTTGTTGATTTTGCGTCAGCCCCATGATAATAAATTCTAAATACTAAATTCTAAATCCTAAATTGTTTTTTGTCAGAATATTTAAGTATATCTTTATAACATATTCTTGTCAACAGGCAGGAAATATATTTTTACCTTATATTGTTATTCTTGTCAAGAACCGCTAATTTTGGTAAAATTTTTATATAACTTTAAATAAATAAGAGCTAAAAGAGCTAAAGGATAAGAAGAGCTAAAAGTCTATAGGCAGAGATGTTTTTCTTTCAACCTATAGTTCCTGTTCATCCTATAGCTCATATAGCTCCTATAAATCCTATAATTAGATGAAAGAAATTCCCAAAGCGTACAATCCTAAAGATGTGGAAGATAAAATTTACCATAAGTGGGAAGAGTCGGGTTATTTTAACCCTGATAACTTAAAATTGCCCAAAAATGGTGATTATTTTTCCATTTCCATGCCACCACCAAACCGCACCGGTACTTTGCATACAGGTCATGCTACCATGTTGGCTTATCAGGATTTAATGGTGCGCTTTAATCGTTTATTGGGTAAAAAAACCTTGTGGTTACCCGGCACTGATCATGCGGCTATTGCTACACAAACTAAAGTTGAAAGCATCCTTTATAAAGAAGAGAAAAAGACGCGCCATGATTTAGGCAAAGAAAAATTTTTACAAAAAGTGAGAGAGTTTGCCGAAGAATCAAAAAAAACAATTAATCAGCAAGTCCGCAAAATGGGTTCATCCTGTGATTGGTCGCGTGAAAGGTATACTCTTGATGAAGGCTTGACGCAGGTGGTGAAATACACTTTTATTAAAATGTATGACGCAGGCCTAATTGAGCGAGATTATAGGATTGTTAACTGGTGTCCACGTTGTAATTCCACTTTGTCTGACGATGAGGTTGAATATAAAGAAGTGAATGCCAAGCTCTATACTTTTAAATACTCAAAAGATTTTCCTTTTGCCATTGCCACAACTCGACCAGAAACAAAATTAGGCGACACTGCTGTGGCAGTTAATCCTAAAGACAAGAGATATAAAAAGTATATTGGCAAAACTTATACTGTGGATTTGGGACATGGCAAACAAGAGATTAAAATCGTCACTGAAGATTCAGTTGATCCGAATTTTGGTACAGGCGCTTTGGGCGTGACGCCAGCTCATTCTATTATTGATTATGAAATTGCCCAGAAAAATAATTTGCCATTAATTAAAGTTATCGGTGAGGACGGCAAAATGACCAAAGAAGCTGGTAAAAATTATCAGGACTTAACGGTTGAAGAAGCCAGAGATAAATTTGTTAAGTGGTTGGAAAAAGAAGGCTTAATGGAAAAAATTGAAGACACAAAACAGAATTTAAGCATTTGTTACCGTTGCGATTCGGCCATTGAACCATTGCCCTCGTTGCAATGGTTTGTGCGCGTTAATAAAAAAGTTACTTTGGCTGGCAATAAATATTTTCAAAATAAAACAATTCGCGAAGTTGCGTTGCAAGTAGTAAAAGAGCGCGATATTAAAATCATTCCCGAGCGTTTTGAAAAAACTTATTATCAATGGCTGGAAAATTTACGCGATTGGTGCATTTCGCGCCAGATTTGGTTTGGGCATCCGATTCCTGTTTGGTATAAAGATAAAGGTAAAAAAAATGAGGAAATTTTTGTTGGTCTAGAAGCGCCAAAAGGCGATTGGGTTCAAGATGGTGATACATTAGATACTTGGTTTTCTTCTGGACTTTGGACCTTTTCAACCTTGCTGGATAAAAATTATAAAAAATATAAAACTTGGGAGGAGTGGCTGAAAAATTCACCTGATATGCAATTTCATCCGACTTCAGTCATGGAAACAGGTTATGACATTTTATTTTTCTGGATAGCCAGAATGATTATTCAAACGACTTTTATACTTGGCGACATTCCTTTTAAAACAGTTTATTTGCATGGTTTAGTTCGCGATGAAAAGGGTAGAAAGATGTCTAAGTCACTAGGCAATGTTGTTGATCCGCTTGATTTGATTGAAAAATTTGGCACTGATGCTTTACGCGTAGCCATGATTTCGGGCACGGCTGCAGGCATGGATATGAGATTATATGATGAAAAGGTTGAAGGCGCTAGAAATTTTGTTAACAAACTTTGGAATATCTCGCGCTACATTTTAAGTTCGGTTTCAGAAATAAAATTAGTTGAGGAAAAGCCAGGACCAAAAACTTTAGCTGACGAGTGGATTTTGGCTCGACTGGAACAAGTTACTGCAGAAATCACTTTAGATTTAGAAAATTTTAATTTTTCTGGCGCTTCTGATGCTTTGCGTAATTTTACCTGGTCTGATTTGGCTGATTGGTATTTGGAGATTAGCAAATTGCAAAGGGCAAATAGCAAATTGGTAGAAAATACTGAAAATATTTTACTTTACATATTAGGCAAACTTTTAATCTTGTGGCATCCGTTTATTCCTTTTGTGACTGAAGAAATTTGGGCAAATTTTGGCTGTAAAGATCTATTAATGGTTCAATCCTGGCCAATAAGCAAAGAATCTGAACAAAAAGAAAAAATTGAAAAAGAAATTTTATATCCATTTTGGAAATTTGAAGAGATTATGATGACCATCAGAAATTTGCGCGCTGACTTTAAAGTGGACCCCGCTAAAAAGGTCTCAGTATCTATAATTGGAAAAAATTTAGATAAAATAAGATTTGAGGAAGTTAAAGAGGTAATAATATTTTTAGCGCGATTGGATAAATTGGAAATTGAAAAATCCAAACCTAAAAATTCTGTTTCACATGTTCTGGAAGGTGTGGGAGAAATTTGTTTGCACTTAGAAGGTTTAGTTGATATTAAAAAAGAAAAAGAAAGAATTAATTCTGAAATAAAAAGTGTTTCTGGTTTTATAAAGTCATTAGAACAAAAATTGAAAAATAAAGATTTTGTAGAAAAAGCGCCTAAAGAAGTGGTGGAAAAAGAGGAATTTAAATTAAAAGAACAGAAAGAGAAAATGGAAAAGCTGGAAGAGCAATTAAAGAGTTTGAAATAAACTTAAAAAAGCGGCGACAAGCCGCTTTTTTATTTACCAGCCGAAGCTTAGTAAGAGCTGATTGACAAAAAATAATTTTGTGATAAGGTGAGATAATAAAAAGGAGGGAAAAATGAAAAGAGGAATTGGCAGGGGTCTTTTTAGGGGAACTGCGCGAAATCGTTTAGTGAGATTAGAAAATTTTTATGAAAGGAATATTGAGTATTTTATGGGGATTCCTAACATTGGTCTAAGCGCTATTAATTTGATTTTGGAAGAGCTTTTTACCACACGCAAAATGCCCAAACATAATATGGTTCTTTTAAAAATTAGATATTTTTTGCGTTTAAATCCGCAAATCAAACATGAGCATGAGCGTATTATATATGAATACAGCGCTAGATTTTTCAAAAAGCTGTATTATATTACGGAGCGCAGCAAAAGGGGCGAAGATTTTTTTAGAATTGATTTGCAGATAAAAAAGCTGATTATTTCCTGGGGGAAAAATTTTCAGGAGCACCAAAAAATTTTTTTACTGGAAGACTTGCTTTATTGCGCTGACCTGAATGCCACAAAATTTAAAGTGGCGGTTGGCATGGCCGTAAAAAAAACCTCAAGGCGGGGTGTTTTTAAAATAGGCGGCCACTTTATCAATCTAAGCGTCAAACATAAAAAGAAATTTGTTTTGGTTTTTTTTGACAAAGGCAATCTTTTTATTTTTGATTTTCGAGGCCGAAAAATAATACCTATAAGCGCCAAGCTGATCTAAGCGGTCTGACAGAGGTCGGGCCGCTTTTTTATTGCCATTTTTTTAATGATATGCTAATTTATCTGAAAAGGAGGGTTAATGGAACAGGAAAACAAAGAACCGGTTTTGCTTCGCTCATTAATTAAATGTCCTCTAACTACAATTCCATGTTCTAATTGTATTTATCTTAAAGATTGCAAGGAAAGGGCTAAAAAGAAGTTGAAAGAAAATCAGAGATTGGTAATTCCAACGGATTAATAAGCGGCCTAGTAATTAGGTCGCTTTTTTATTTAAGGCAATTGAAAAATCTAATAATTTATGATAAATTTAGAATATAAAAAATAATCATTATTTTATGAGTAAAGTTATAACCGACGAGAAATTAATTGATGAAATTTTAACGCGGGGCGTGGAAAATATTTATCCGGACAAGGATACTTTTAAAAAGGTTTTAATGACTGGCAAGAGAATTAGGTTATACTGCGGGTTTGATCCGACAGGACCAGTTTTGCATATTGGCCACGGCAATCAACTCAGAAAAATGGCGCAGTTTCAGAAATTAGGCCATGAAGTGATTTTTTTAATCGGTGATTTTACTGGTATGGTCGGCGATCCATCTGGCAAGCTTTCTACCAGAGCTCAATTAACACGAGCGCAAGTTTTGAAAAATTTAAAGGGTTATAAAAAGCAGGCCTCAGGCATTTTGAATTTTTCCGGTAAAAATGCGGCTAAAATAATGTTTAATTCTAGATGGCACAGAAAACTTAAATTCAGCGATGTGATTAATATTGCTGCAAAGTTTACAGTGCAACGACTTTTGGAGCGTGATATGTTTCAGGAGAGAATAAAAGAAGGCAAGCCAATTTATTTGAGCGAATTTATGTATCCTCTCATGCAGGGCTATGATTGCGTGGCCATGGATGTGGATATGGAGCTTGGCGGTTCTGATCAAACATTTAATATGTTGGCTGGCCGCGATTTAATGAAAACATTAAAAAACAAAGAAAAATTTGTTTTGACTTTAAAACTTTTAACTGACCCGACCGGCAAGAAAATGGGCAAGACAGAGGGCAATATGATTACTTTGGTTGATGGTGGGCAAGAAATGTTTGGTAAAGTTATGTCATGGACAGATGAAATGATCGGAGTTGGATTTGAGACCTGCACCGACATGCCGATAAGTAAGGTTGATCAAATGATAAATGAAATGAAGTCAGGCGCAAACCCGCGCGATGCCAAAATAAAACTAGCCGTTGAAATAGTAAAAATTTATCGCGGCGAAAAAGAAGCGGAATTTGCTGCGGAAAATTTTATTAAAGTTTTTTCGCAAAAGGAAAAGCCGGAGGAAATTGCCATAAAAAAAGTTAGCAATAAAAATATTTTAGATATTTTGGTAGAAATTAATTTTGTGACTTCGCGTTCTGAAGCCAAAAGATTGATTGAACAAGGTGGTGTGAAAATTGATGATAATGTAATTAATGATATAAATTACAACTTAACTTCCGGAGAACATTTAATACAAAAAGGCAAAAGATTCTTTATTGAAGTAATAGTTGTTTAATAGTTTGGTGTTAGTGGCTGAGTGTGAGGAGTTAAGTTGAGAGATGTTGGATGTTAGTAATAAACACAAATATCTAATATCCAATATCCAAACCCCTAACCTTCAACTCTCAACCAATTACTAATATAAAAAATGGATACCAACCTTAAAATAAAAAACGAGATAGTGGCGTTGCTGAAAAAGCATGGCGTTAAAATTAATGCCGAAGATTTACGCGAGCCACCAGAAGCAGAAATGGGCGATTTATCTTTGCCTTGTTTTGTTTTATCCAAAGAATTGAAAAAAGCGCCAGAAAAAATTGCTGAAGATTTGGCCAAAGAAATTAAGCCCAGCGATTTGATTATTAATATTAAAAACATTGGGCCGTATTTGAACTTTTTGCTTGATTACAGCAAAGTGGCGGAAATGATTTTTTTGCAAATCAAAAAAGAGCGCGGGGATTATGGAGTGAATTCTAATGGCAAAGGCATAAAAGTAATGATTGAATATTCCCAGCCCAACACGCATAAAGAATTCCATATCGGTCATGTCAGGAATGTTGCGATTGGTTCAGCTTTGGTGAATTTGTATCGCGCTTGCGGCTATAAAGTAATTGCCGCCAATTATTTGGGTGATATAGGCGCGCATGTGGCCAAGGTTTTGTGGTATATGATGAATTATGTTAATGAAACCGATATTGGTCCGGATAAAGGCGAATTTTTAGGGCAAGCTTATGTGCGTGCAGTTGAAGAATTAAACGGCAATCCAGAATTGCAAGCTCAGGTTCAGGATATTTTAAAAAGATTAGAAGAGGGCAAAGATAAGGATTTAATGTTTTTGTGGCAACAAACCAGAAAATGGAGCCTGGATGCCTTTAATAAAATTTATGATGAATTAGATATTAAATTTAATATTGATTTTTTTGAAAGCGTGGAAGAAAAGGATGGCAAAAAAATGCTGCCAGAACTTATGAAGCTGGATTTTATTAAGGAAAGCGAGGGAGCGATTATTGCTGATTTAGAAAAATATAAATTAGGCGTTTTGGTTTTATTGCGCGCTGATGGTACCTCGCTTTATGGCTTAAAAGATATTCCTTTGGCTATTAAGAAATTTAAAAAATATAAAGTTGATAAATCGCTTTATCTGGTTGATACGCGCCAATCGCAATATTTGGAACAGATATTTAAAATTTTAGAATTAATGGGTTTTAAAAAAGAAATGATTCACGTGCCTTATGAATT
This sequence comes from Candidatus Falkowiibacteriota bacterium, assembly GCA_016927685.1. Taxonomy (GTDB): domain Bacteria; phylum Patescibacteriota; class Patescibacteriia; order CAIXNZ01; family CAIXNZ01; genus CAIXNZ01. The sequence goes on along the minus strand of JAFGMD010000012.1, from coordinate 23,996 downwards.
TGTGGAATTAAAAAGCGGCATTATTTCTTCAAGAACAGGCAATATAGTGACCTATGAAGAGGTGCGCGATGCGGCTATGATTAAAGTAGCCAATGAAACAAAAGAAAGACATGCTGATTGGGATGAGAAAAAAATAAGCGAAGCGAGTTTTAAAATATTTTTAGCTGCTTTAAAGTTCGGCATGATCAGGCAGGCCGGCGATAAAATAATCACCTTTGACTTGGAAGAGGCCTTAAAGTTCGACGGTTTCACTGGACCTTATTTGCAATATACAAATGCGCGGCTAAATTCTATTTTGAAAAAAGCAGATGAGCAAGGAATTAAAATAAGCGGCAAATTTGATTATAGAGCTTTGGGCGCGAATATTGAGAAGCAGTTAATTAAAGATTTGATTTTTTATCCACAAATAATTTTAATGACACAGCAAAAGAATGACCCTTCTATTTTAGCGCAATTTTTGTTTAGCATATGCCAAAACTTCAACACCTTTTACCATGAGTTGCCTGTTTTAAAAGCAGACGAAAATATTAAGTTGGCGCGTTTAGTGCTGATTAAATCCATAAGACAAGTTTTAGAAAATGGCTTGGTGCTACTGGGCATTCCTATTTTGAAAGAAATGTAGATTGAGAATTTAGAATATAGAACCTAGAATATAGAATATAATAGAAAACCCCCGGACCTTTGGTCTTGGGGGGTTTTTAATTTGCCATAAACTAGGCCCAGCCGCTCCCTCGGGACCCGAGAGTTTTAAAGAAAGGAGGGTTGCCAGGAGCATGGGTACCAACCACCATCCCGAATGCTGCCCAGATGGACTTCCTAGTTTATGGCTTGATTATCTTATATTAGGTTATAAAAAAAATCAAGTTTTCCACATAGCTTTTAGCTCACTGTTATTGATAATTAACGGTTTTTGTATCCTTAATTGTATTTATTTTTTATCATTTATGGATATTTGGTTGCTATTTATTATCAATTTTTATTTTTAAAAAACCTTGTTTGGCCAAATAAGATTGTTATGATTTAAGTAGAAAAATAATATGGCAAATCAAAACAAAAACAGAAAAATTAAATGTCAGCACCAATAAATTTTGGTGTTTTTTGTTCTTTAAAAACTAGCTATAAGGCCGTCCTACGCTGAAGCTTCGGACGGCAAGGAGGTGATGTGATAAGGGAAATGGCAATTAGCTAATGGCAAATGGGTTGATTATTTTTAACCCTGATTTACAGGGAAAACCTCCGGGCCCCGCGAGGACGGGCCCGGAGAAAAGAAAATCCAGCACAACTTCTGGATAAATAGGAGGCTTAAAATGAAAAAAGTATTAATGGTAGCATTGATTGTGTTTGGGATTTGGACTGAAGATGCTTATCCGCACGAAATGTATGTCAAGAAAAACCCCACCAATGAAAACGGCATTGAGTTTGGGGTTAATAATGCCTCTGATTTTGTCAGATGGCGCGCTTACGTAAAAGGCGTAAGTAATAATGGCCAGGGCGAGAATACTGGCTGGTCTTATGCTAATGGCTGGTGGTATTATGAGGTCTCTTCAATTTCACAGCGCGTTATGTGGCGCACCACTGGCTTACAGAATCAAAAATTTGTAGTGACTTACTGGGTCTTCAAAAGCGACGGAACTTGGGAGTATGGGCCGCAGGTTGAAGTCATTTCTGACACGCAACTGCCTACTGCCAATTTCACCAATCTTTTCAATGGCACAGTTTATCAGCAAAGCACTTTCAATATTACTGTGTCATCTTCTGACAATTTAAGCGGCGTACAGGCCATCAGAATCTATGTGTTTGTGCCAAGCGGCTTGTCAATGAGCGGCTGGACACCCTCTGGCTTAAGCGGACAGTATTACCTGGAATTTTCCGGGACTTCCATCAATTATAATTTTACAGCGCCCGGAGAAGGCCTTTATACTTTTACTCTTTGGGTAAAAGACAAGGCAGGCAATATTGCTTATGAGCCAGGCGGTCCAGTTTCTGTTGGTGTTGATCTGCCGGATCAGCCAGCCACTAAATACTCGTGTAATAGCTCTAATGGAATTTGTTCTGCAAGTTCTTCTGGAAATTATAGCAGCTTGGCTGATTGCCAAAATAATTGCAGCGCTCCAGCAGTAAAATATATTTGTAACACTGTTAATTACACTTGTTCGCAAAGCGCCAGCGGAACATATAGTTCTTTAGCTGATTGCCAAAGCGATTGTGTGGCGCCGCCGCCAAGCCCAAGATATGCCTGTGATACTTACACTGGCACATGCACGCAAAGTTCACTAGGGCTTTTTGGCAGCTTGGCTGATTGCCAGAATAATTGCGTCATAGCACCGCCAGTTGATGACTATAAATATGCTGAGCACTTTATTTATCCAATGGCCTGCCAAAAAATCTATCGCCTTGAAGCAGACAGTCAAATTCCTATTGGAGCATGTTTTGACTATCAGCCATTTGGCTCATTGTTCGCTTACAGCGCGAAGATTCATTTGGGCGCAGACCTGAACCTTAAAGGAGTAAATGATTTGGGTGCTCCGCTATACGCAATTGCTAATGCTCTTATTTATGACCTGGGCTGGACTAGCGGCTGGGGCAATTACCTGATTTTGCAGATAACTGCTAAACCAGACAAGTCCTTTTATCTGCCCAGCGGCAAAACCGCAACCCAGATTTATGTGCTATACGGACACCTGAATGAGATAAAAATTGTAAAGGATGACGGGACGATTATCAGCCAGTCGCAAATTGTCAAAAAATCAACCTATGTCAAAGGCGGCTGGCAAATCGGCACGGTCGGCGATGGCAATGGAAATTATAGCCCGCACCTTCATTTTGAAATTCGCATCAATGGCTATGACCAGCTTGGTCCTGGCTATTGGCCGGTCAGTGATTATGCCACATATCTTAATTACTGGGTTGACCCCATCCAGTTTATTGAAAACAATATGGCTGTTTTTGCGCAAAAGCCCTTAAGCATCTTTATTAATGCTTATGATGAAGATGCTGCTAGGCCAGTCCATGTTGAGCTGGATACGACAAAATGGCAGCGCCAGGGCAGGGTTAATGACGGCTTGCCTCTGGCGGCTGTTGGCAACGCCAATCATGTTTGGCTGCTAAATACTGATAATGACAAGGCCGCATCATGGTGTTTTTCTGTGCCAATGGGCGGAGCTTATTCTCTCTATGCCATAATACCGCGCTATTACGCGACAGCTAAAAATGTACGCTATCGCATCTGGCATAGCCGCCAAAATATGGCTAATCCCTATGAAACATCAGTTGACCAGTCAAATGACAATGTTAATAAAACCGTTTATCTGGGGACATATGACTATTATGCCAATACGCAATATAGCGTAGATGTTTTTTCCAAAACCTCGGATAATCCGGTTAGAACCGTTGCCTTTGACACCTTGATTGTTGTTTATGAAGGCGACTATGGCTCAGGTGGCGGAAATTTACCTCCGCCACCGCTTATTGACGATTGCGGCAATGGTTATTGCGACAGCGGGGAAGATTCGGCTTCTTGTCCAGCAGATTGCAGTGATGACCCGCCGATTGATAATTGCGGAAATGGATTTTGCGATGATAATGAGACATCTTTTTCCTGTTCTGCAGATTGCACCATAACTCCGCCGCCCTCATATTGCGGAGACGGAAACTGCGATAATGGCGAGACAGCAAATTCTTGTCCTGCTGATTGTTATGTTGAGCCGCCAAATAAATGTGGTAATGGCGTGTGCGATAATGGGGAAACGTCAGCAAGTTGCCCGTCTGATTGTCAGACAAATCCACCTCCTCCGCCTCCAACAGGTGGTGGAAATGATGATAAAGAAGGTGATAATGGCAATGATAAAAGCATCGGCGGTTGCCAGGTAATGCCAATGCCAATAAAAATAAATGACATTTTGGCATTCTGGCTAGTAATTTTTTCTCCATTATTGCTTCCTTTGCTTAGAAAAATACGCAAGTAGTTAGTCTTACGGGCCCTTGTTGTTCAGGCAATAAGGGCCCCTTCTTAAAAATTAATAATTAAATATATACGAGCTATACGAGCTATAGGCGAATAGGAGCTATAAGTTTAAAGGATTATATGGTTAAGTGGCTATTAATAATTACTCTACAATGGAAAAAAATAAATACAAAAACGGTAGTCATGAAAAGCTTATCGCCTGGCGAATGGCTGATGAGTTAGATTTTTTAGTCCAGAATATTTTAAGGATAATACCAAGAACAGAATATAAAATAAAAAGCCAAATTGATTCAGCTTCAGATTCTATTGGTTCAAATATAGTCGAGGGATATTATAGTAACTCTACCGCAGAATATATTAGATTTCTAAGATATGCTCGGAGATCTTGTGGAGAACTCCAAGAAAGGATTAGGAGGTTATTGCGTAAAAATTATCTTAAAGAAGTTAAATATAATGAAGTAAATAGCATGTGTATTAGAACAGGATATATAATTGATAGATTAATAAATTCTTTATAAGAATAATGGGTAAAAGAGCTACGAGTAATAAAGTCAAAGGCAAATAGGCTAAAAGGGTTTTTCTCTTTTAGTCCTATCATCCTTTTAGCATGTAGCTCTTTTTATCCCTTAGCTCTTGTAGCTCTTATTACATAGCTCTTGTAAATAAATCAATAGAATATTATTATTAAATTAGCCTAATATTAATAAAAACATATGAAATCTATAAAATTTTTTCTAGTTTTTTCCCTGGCTGTTATTTTATTAACCGCCTGCGATTTAAAGGTCAACATTAATTCTGATGGCAATTTAAACAAACTGCCCGAAGTGAGCGTTAATGCCACGGATAATACTGATGAATCTGTCAATACAAACACGGCTGTTATTATTGTCCCTGAAATTGTTTCTACAACTGAAGGCGCAATTTCCCAGATTAAAAATGCTACTGACAGCTCTGTTTTGATTGAAAATATTAAGGACTTGTGCTGGCAAGACATGAAACTTTTTGCCAAGCCAAGTTCTGAATTATTAATTTTAACACCGCTTAATCCTGGCTCTGATAAGCCGCTTTCTGATTTGTATAATTTGAATTTGGTTAAAAAAACATGTGTCAAATCCAGCGCTTCTGACGAACTAACAGATTTTGGCGCCAGAGTTTTATCGCCTAACCAAACCAAATTGGCCTTGGCGCTAGAAACAAATGAAGCAAAAATTTTAAAACTTATTGATTTAGTTGCCGGTACTTCTAAAGTAATAGTTACCTTACCAGAAGGGGAAACTTTAAACGGCGGGTATGGCGCTTTAAGCAATCATTTTGATATTAAATGGCTGGACGATGAGACAATTCAATATACAGTATTTAAAGATACGGTTTCAAATTACGATATAAAAGCGCCCAATGGCATTGAAGATGTGCTGCAGGTTAGAGTAGTAAAAATAGAATAATAATATTTTAATAATAAATTAAAGAGGCGCAAATAGCGCCTCTTTTTTGTATCTCTTGCCAAACTCAAATTTTTATGTTATACTTTCCTAAGCTAATTTTATATTCTTTATGGATAAAGCCCACTACAATATTGAATACGCCCACATATATTCTGATGAAGTATTTAATCAGGAGCATATTGAGTCGCTGAAAGTTTTGGAATTGATTTTGCGCATTTTAAAAAATGACAATAAAACATACAGTTTGAATTTATTAATTGATGAATATCACCCAGAAGATAAAAGTTTAAACGTGGAAGGATTTTTAGAGAAATTAAAATATCGGGGATATTATCCTGATTATATGCACCTTGAATCAGAATTACATAAAGATTTAAATTTACTTTTAGATAATTTAACTAATGACAGATATATACATGATTATCACCGCTATTATGAAAGGCATGGTAAATCCCCCTGTTCTTACTTAATTGCTAGTTGGTATTTGAAGCGCTTGGGTGTTTTGCCGATTGATAATATTAAAAAGTTGACGCAAGATGAAAAGCCATTTGCGGCTAATAAAATAATAAACATTTTAGATAAGAAATATAAAGATAATGAAGATCGAGCATTGGAGTTAATCAAAAATAGCAAATTCTCAAATTATATTGATAATATTTTCTATTATTATTACTAAATAAAAGAAAAACCCTTCCCGCGTACGGGAAGGGTTTTTTGTTTAGTCAATGCCTCCTGGCATTAAGATCTCAAAGACCTTAACATCATGTGTGCGCCGGTAAAGATGAATGGCTTGCTCATAGAGCAAATCAGTGTCGTCATTATTACTCGGTTTGGCAAGGGGTGGCGGCTCATCGTCAAATGAACCAATGCGAACTGGTCCAAAAAGATGAGTCGCTTCAATCACCCTGACAATACTGCGCAAAGTCGGGGGCTGGAATTCGCCCCTTTGATAAAGCGCATGCAAGGGCGTGCCTTTTTGTACAAAGGCGCAAGAAAGAGAAACCTCGTCAATGTCTTTATCAAAGCAGTATCTGATGCTGTTTATGGCATCGTTGACTGCCTCTTCTTCATTTAAGCAATGTGGCTTAAGAAAGACATAGGCAAAGGCTTGGAAGCCGAAAGATTTGGTGTCCTTGACTGCATTTTCAAATACCTCCCTGCCCAAACCTTTTTTTAGGCACTTATTGCGCACTTCATTATTGGCTGATTCCAAGCCAAAAGCGATTTCCAGCTTTTTACCGAAAATAGCTGGATGATATTGGCGCAGCTTTTCTGGAGTGGCAAATTCAGCCCGGCTTTCCACCATGATTTTTTGCAGAGTCGGATGCTTCTTTACAAAACGCAGAATGGCAAGTTGGGTCTTAAGCGGAATTTCCTTGTCGCTCAAAAAACTGCCGCCGTTGTAAATAACCAGTTGCTCTGGCTTTTGTTTCTTGACCAGAGAATAGGCATAGTAAAAAAGCAGCATAAAAATAAAGTGCGGGTAGAGATGACCGCCAAAAGTGAATTTGTAAGTGGACTGGTTAAAGCCGCACATGGTGCAGCCGCCAGTTTTTTTGTACCACTCACACCCAGCGCCCGGCAGTTCCAGTACCCATCTTTTGACCAATTTTTTTTGTAAAGGATCAAATACTTCGTCAATAAATGAAAAGTTCATTTTATTCCTCCTTATCCATAGGTTTATGTTTTGGTTTCCCCTTTATATTAATTATTAATGTTAGCGGAAAATGGGGGAAAAGTCAATATGGAGCGTAAGTTGTCAATTTCTATTGACAATTTTTGCTATATATATTATGTTGATATATTAGGCTTGAAGGTTTAGAATATAGGTACAATAATAATGATTATATTTAATTCAAAATTAGTATAAAGTTGTTTAAAAATCTCCGTTACGCTTACGGGGAAAAGGAGGTAAAAACCAATGGAAAGCGGGAACAAAAATCCGGTAGCTTCTGACGAAGAAAAAAGACATTCGCCTTTCGCAGAAATGAAGTCTGGTGACGGTGCATGCGGATTGTGCGAGACATGCGACTGCGATGGCGGCTGTGACGACGGCAATATCGATAACTATTAAAGGTTATCACTTGGGGAGGATCCGGACCTCCCCAATTTAAAAAATTAAATTTAATATATGAAAGTAGAATTTGCTTACGATATTAACAGAGAGTTCAAAAATTTTAAAAATTCTTTTAAATCCGTTAATCATCCAAATCAGAGTCCTAGGCAAAAGGAATTTTTTTCATTTTTTCCAGAATTGAACGAAGAGAATTCAAAAAAATTCGTAGAGGGCTATTTAAAAAGAAATAAAATAGACATGAGTGCAAATGTTAAAATTATTGAAAAGAATTGGCGTCCAGTGGAAAGGAAATTCTTTGATAGAGCTGAAAAAATATTTAGGAAAAAATTGCCGAATGAAAAAATTATGGTTTGGCTGACTATTCATGACCGTTGTTCTTATAGTTTTGAACGCAATGAGTTTTTTATTCACCTCCATTTTCCTGCTGTAAATAAGACAATAATGCACGAGCTGTGGCACTTTTATTTTTATCATACTGTTGGGAAAAAAATATCAGATGACTTCGGCCCCAAGATTTTTAACGACATAAAAGAAGCTTTAACAGTTTTGCTTAACATTGAATTTTCAGACATTCTGATGGGGGTTGAAGATAAGGGGTACCCCCAGCATACTGAACTTAGAAAACAGATAGTCCAACTATATAAAGAGAGTAATGATATATATAAAACAATAGAAGGTACTTTAAAAGTAATCATTTAAAAGGAGGCTAATCATGATTCCAGCTATAGTTCAGTTGGAGTTAACAAGTAAGTGTAATTATCTTTGTCAGCATTGTTATCGTCTTGATTCAAGCGGGCAAGAAATCTCTAGAGAAGAGCTGCCAGACGAGGATATGATCAGAATTGCTGAAATTTTAGCAGAAAATAAATTATTCTTTGTTACCTTAACTGGCGGTGAACCACTCATGAGAAAGAAATTAGTTGTGGAGTTGGTGGATTTTTTATCGAAAAAAGGGATTAAAGTTTCTTTGAACACAAACCTCATTTTACTAGATCAATCTACTTTTACGAAACTTTCCCTTTACGGAGTACTTGCATCATGTCCCTCGACAGACCCCGACGCATACAAATTAATTACTCGAGGAGGATCTTACCAGAGGTTCGCAAATAATCTTAAAATGTTGATCGAATCAGGGCAATCTCATATTGTGAATATGGTGGTTAGCAAATTGAACGCCGATCAAGTTAGACAAACAGCGGAAAATTTGAAAAAAATGGGTGTAAAAAATTTTGCGGCTACTCCCGCCAGTCTTAATGCAGAATTCCCCCGACCCGATTTGTTATTAAGTCTTGAGGAATTTCGTGAAACCCTGGACGATTTAGTCTGGATTCATGAAAATTTGGGAATGCACGTTGATGTAATGGAAGCATTGCCAAAGTGTATAATTCCACAGAGGGCTTATGAATTAAATCTTCCATTCATTGGGCGCACATGCTTTGCTGGTAGGAGAAACGGTACAATTTCACCAATGGGCGATGTTCGACCGTGTGGACACAACCCCAATACCTTTGGGAATATTTTGACAGAGCCTATCTCAGATATTTGGGAGAGACTTCAGTATTGGAGGAAGGATACGGGAAATACGCACAGAAATTGTCTTGCCTGCGATGTATATAATAGTTGCGAAGGCGGCTGCGTATTTAGTGGTCATCCCATTGCTCCCAAGCTAGATATTAAAGAGATTGACTCTAATGTCAATGATTCAAAAAAATCAACTGATTTATTAGCCAAAGGGTTAGTGGTAAAACCTTACAAAAAAATTATGTCACGGAAAGATGGGTCTGGCTGGCTATTGTGCTCTAATTCTCCCAGGAATTTGCTGTTTGTTAATGAACAGCTTTATTTCTTTATAATCAACACAAGAAATCTACAGCCAATAACGCTCGGCGAACTTGCGAAATTACATGGAACGGAATATGAGGATGAATTCTTTCAAGCAATTATGCGCGAGCTGATTGCAAAATCATTCTTTATAGTCTGTGATAAAAGGGTCGGATGAATTTCCGGCCCTTTTCTATCCGAGACAACCTTTTATTATTTTGAAACAATATCATATAATTTATTTAAAGTATTTTTTATGGCAAGTGTTGATTTTAGATTTAATAATTTAGAGGAAGAAACTGAACGTATTATTAGCTATATTGATAATATAGATTTTTATATTACAAATAAATATCATTTAACTTGGCCGAATTTGTCGGCAGATCTTTTAAATAGAATAAATGAAAAGCAGACCAATGACGAGGATAAAAAAAAGATTAAATTGGCAATAAAAGAGGATATGGATGCGGAAAAATTTAATGCCAAATTTAAAGAGATTAATACTGATTGGAAAAATATTGAAAGTAAATTTTTTGATGACGCGGCAAAATTTTTACAAATAAAACCCTTAAGTAATTATAATTGTCGATTTACTCGCTATGGTACTGGTGGGTCGTATCATCCTCCAAAAGATATTGTCATTAATATCGCAACATGTAAATTTCCCGTGAAAACAATCGCACACGAAATAATTCATTTAATGATCCACGACTTAATTGAGAAATTTGAAATAAGTCATTGGGAAAAAGAACGTCTTGTAGATTTATATATTAGAGATATTTTAAGTAAAGATATAATGCAAAATATAAAAGATGCTGAATTGATTAAAAAAGTTGATGGAGTATATGAAAAGTATAAAAGTAATGGCGCAGAAAGTGTAATTAGTAAGATATAAATATATTTCGAGCAAATAATTTAATTTTATTCAAAAAGGGCAACTGATAGTTGCCCTTTTTTATTTTTTTAAGTTTTGTATATGTTTTCTGTATTCTTCAAACGGTCCTAATTTATATTTTTTTCTCCTTCTGTCTATATTTTTTATGTCATATATGGGCCTAGGTACAAGTCCTTTTGTTTTGTGGTGATAAAATTGAGTTCCAAAAATTTGTGTTTTGCCAGAATTAACCAAAACTCTGTCTTTTAGGTAGGGATAGTATTGCAACTCAATCTTTTTCTCTTTTAATTTTTTTTCCATTAGTTTTAAACATTTTTTTTGGAATTTTAGGTCATGATCAGCATGTTGAGCGATTAGCCAGGCATTCATTGAACCTATCTTGCCAACCAATGGAATATCCGGCCACCCATAACTTTCAATTATTTTTTTCAGTTCTGCTGTATTTTTTTTATCAACTAAAAAGTCCCACTTACCAGAGCGTCGCATTTTCTGGTCTTTTTTGGCCATTGATAATATTTTATTCCTAAGCTTTTTATTCATATGAGCTTATTATACCATTATTTTAAACACCCTTGACAACCCATTCTTTTCCTGCTAAGATTACCTAGATAATTTGAAATAAATCGGCAAATTGGTACTTTAAAAACGTAAACTAAAAATCTACGGCCCGCCTCCGCTAAATCTTCGGCGGGCAAAGGGAGGATAAAAATGAAGATAAATCATAAAATCGGTCTTCACTTCATTGTGAGAAATGCCACAAATGATGATGTAGATAAGATCTTAGCTCTTGATAATAAAGTTTGGAAGGATTTTCCAGCAGACAGAGAAATGATAGCTTCAAGAATAAACGTTTTTCCTGAAGGAAACTTAGTCGCAGTTTATAAGTCAGAAATCGTGGGCTACCTTTGTCTTCAATTTAATGATTATGATTTAGAAAAGCACCCCCCGTTTACCTGGAATGAAATTACTGATAAAGGAACTTTAATTAAAACTCATGATATGCAGGGTCAATTTATGTATGGTGCTGCGATGACAGTGGCACCAGAGGTCCAAAATTTTGGGATTGGGACACGTTTGATTTTTGCGGGTTGGAGCTTGATAGTGAAATATGATAAAAGGGGATGTATGATAGGCAGTAGGATACCTGGATACAGCAGTGTTAAAGATAAATATACTCCCGAAGATTATATAAAGCTCCAGAGAGAAGATGGTAAATTGTTTGACCCAGAACTCCGTTTATATAAAAGTGATGGGTTCACCATAATTTCAGTTCTGCCTAATTATGAACCTGATCCAGAAAGTTGTGATTATGGAGTATTAGTTTATCAGGCAAATCCATTCTATAATAGAGGATGTCTTGGACTGAGAAAATTAATTGCTTTCATAATTGCAAAGTGGGGTCATAAAATTTTAGGCGTATGAGGCGCAAGTTCTATGAGAGGGAGTTAAAACTCCCTCTTTATTATTTTTATCTTATACATTATAATTAATGTATAAATTATTACGAAAAAACAATGCTTGGTTTTATTTTTTTAATACTAATAATACTTCTATTTTCTAGCCTTTTCTATTTTATTTTTAAGCAAGGAAGTAAATCTGCCCCAAACCGTTCTTTATCATTAATGATTGTTTCAATAATTTTATGGTCTTTAGTAAATTATTTCGAGAATGAAACAAAGAATATTCAGATTGCCCAGGTTCTTCTTTATTTAGACTTTATTTTTGGTCCTTTTATAACTTATTTTTTCTTAAAATTTTGTCTAGTATTTACACAGTCAAAATTATATAAGTACAATAAGATTTATTACGCTTTCACATTGTTAATAATATTTTTTGTAATCTTTGGTTTTGTTATAAAGAATATAAGATTTTTTGAAGGAACCCTAGTTTTTGATCCAGGGTTTTTTTATTTATTTTATAGCATTATTTTATTCCTTGATATTATTTTGGGCATCTTTGTTTTATTTAGAGAATATTTAAAAGCACAGGGTTTGTATAAAGTTCAATTACTCTATGTCATATTGGGTTTATTAATTTCTGGTATTCTGGGATTAATAACTAATTTAATATTGCCTCAGTTGGGCGTAATAAATCTAACTATATTGCGGCTCGGAATTTATGGCATGATTTTTTTTATTGGCCTTACATCTTATGCAATACTAAAATATCGTCTTATGGATGTGCGCGTGATTATTAGGCGTTCTGCTGTATTCACTGTATTGGTCTTAATAATCACAGCTTTATACGCTGTTTTATCTTACGCTTTAAGTGTATTTTTTACACAACTATTTGGCATTGAATCTTTGATTTTGAATGGCGTTATCATGGCCGTATTAGTTGCCTTAGGATTTGAACCCTTAAAAACTTGGCTATCTTATGTAACAGACAGCTTTTTGTTTAAGGCAGAATATAAGCCACAAGAAGTTTTGCAGGAGTTTTCTGCACATCTAACTACCACTTTGGATTTGTACAGTATCAGAGATTTCATTTTATCCGGACTGCAAAAGATTTTTAAAAATAAATTTACTTCATTATTTCTTTTAAATGAGGAAAGAGGCGTTTATGCTAAATTGGGCGATATAGGCAAGGTAGCGGCAAGATTAGATACAATTGATAAAAAATTATTTTCCAAAATTTCTAATTATCTTGCAGATATGGGCAAGGAAAGAGATACTATCGTGCGCGAGGAGGTGAAAAAAATATACGAATATCAGCCAGATCCAATTATGAAATTGTTAATTGACCAAATGGAGAGATATGAGGTCAATCTTATAATTCCGCTTTATTTAAGAGATAAATTGGTTGGCATATTATTTTTGGGAGATAAAAAATCAGGCGATGTTTATAGCCAGCAGGATATTAGAGTCTTGGAAATTATTTCCGGCCAGTCAGCTGTGGCTATTCAAAACGCCCAGCTCTTTGAAGAGCAAAAGCATTTTGCAGAACATTTAAAAATGGAGGTTGATAAGGCCACAAAAGAATTAAAAGTTGCCAATATCCAGTTGAAAAAACTTGACCAAGCCAAGTCAGAATTTATTTCTATTGCTTCCCATCAACTGCGAACTCCCTTAACCGCCATTAAAGGTTATCTTTCTATGGTTCAGCAGGGCGATTATGGCAAAATACCAGCAAAATTTAATGCTCCAATTGACCGCGTCTTACAAAGCACAGAAAGAATTATTCATCTAGTTGAAGATTTGTTAAATATTTCGCGCATTGAAAGCGGCAGGATGCAGTTTGATTTTGCACTAACTGATTTGAACGCCCTAGCTGAAGATGTATATTCTGAATTAATGGTGCAGGCCAAAAAGAAAAATTTACAATTTGAATATATTAAGCCCACCAAATCAATTTCTAAATTAAGTTTGGATCAAAATAAAATTAGGGAAGTGATTATGAATTTGACTGATAATGCCATTAAATATACGCCAAAGGGCTTTGTAACAATGAAATTAGAGCGGCTTGATGATAGCGTCCGCTTTTCTGTCACAGACAGCGGGCGCGGGCTTGAGGCCGACGAAATCCCGCTTCTTTTCCAAAAATTTTCCCGCGCCCGCGGAGTGCAACTGATTCATACAGAGGGTACTGGCTTAGGACTCTATATTGCTAAAAATATTATTGAAAAGCATAATGGCAGAATTTGGGTGGAAAGCAAGGGCAAGGATAAGGGCTCAACATTTTATATAGAATTTAAGATAAAAAAATAATTTTAAACATATGGCAGAAATTCATAGCGAAGAAGGGGGGCAAAAATATATACTTAGAAAAAAAGGTGCATTCAAGCCCAGACAAAAAACCGGCGAAGAAGTGGCCGAAGAATACGCTATCATGCAAGGAGTCAGCGGCGAAGAATTTGAACAGATGTTTTTTGGAGAAAAAATAAATTGGCGCAGGATTGCGGAAAAATACGGGGTAGATATTACAGCATATATGGATCCTAAAAAATGCATCCAATTTATCACAGAGCATTATCCTGAAAATCGTACGATTATACCAGAGAAAAAAGTGAGCAGAGATTTATATGATGTAGTTGCTGAAGGATTGGGTATTGATTTGGACACTGTTGATTTGGAATATTTGCAAAATCATCTGCGCTTTTATAGTTCTCTTTACACATCGCTGGATTATTACAATGGGGTTGATGGTTTTTTTGAATATATTGACCCTAAGGGCCATCATATTTATTGCGCTTTAGATACCACGCAAAATCCTTATAAAGCTGAATATAAAGCGGATCTTAAAGTAATGGGCTTCCCAGATTATAAGAAACATATGGATGATTATTTGAAATGGCTGGATTTTATGGGCAAAAAGGTTGTTTATGTATTGCAGACCAAGCGGCCTGATTGGATTTGACAAGATTTTTTCCTTATGATAAGGTATTTTATCGCTTAAAATAAGTTTATTTTAAGGAGGGATGTAAATGAAAGAAAAGGGTGGTGGAGTAAGTGACAAATGTTTGAAATGCGGGGCCCAACTTATCAGTCAAAATGGCGGTTTTTGCGGGCAATGCATAAAGGAAATTTTTCGTGATTCCAAAATACCGGTTTTTTTCTGCAAAAAATGCAAAAAAAGCCATCCATTAAGTCCATTGCAATTGCGAATCGCCATACAGGAAGCCAAAGTGCAAAACATTCCTAAGGGTGGACTAATTATGCTGATTTCAGACAGCTGTTCTGAATGCCACAGGCAAGGAGATTCTGAAGTGGCAAGATTTTCTTTCTTAAAACCAATTTTATTATCGTAAAATTTAAAAAGGGATTCCCAACGGAGTCCCTTTTGTTTTAATTATTGACTTTGGTCGTAATTTTTGCTATAATTTTTTTATCTTTGGCTACTACTGGCCGAGGTGGCGGAATTGGTAGACGCACTACCTTGAGGTGGTAGCGGTCGCAAGGCCGTGCAGGTTCAAATCCTGTCCTCGGCAATTTAGGGCGCTTAGCTTCCGCCTTCGCACTTCGTGCTATGGCGGACAGGCAGTCAAATTTTCAGGGTTTATGGACGATAACCAGCTTCGCTAAGCGCTTTACAAATTATAGTTATTATTATAGTAATACTTTAAAAGGGGCGCTTAGCTCAGCTGGTTAGAGCGACTCGTTTACACCGAGTAGGTCGAGGGTTCGACTCCTTCAGCGCCCACTAAAAATCAGTTTATTAAACTGATTTTTTATTTGACAATTTTAAGCTGGATTGACAAGATTAATCATGATAAGTTCATTTAAAAATAAAGGAGGAAGCAAATGGCAAGATTTCATGTTTTATTAATAGGTAAAGGTGGTCGAGAATATGCTTTTTTGCGTAAACTTCTTTTTTCACCCGAGGTTTTTGTAACCGTAGCACCCGGCTTAACTGGCATGTTGGGTTTATTGGATGAAGATGCCCGCAGCCGAGTAAAGCTGGAAACCAAGATTAAAGAAACTGATATAAAATCTATTAATAAGCTTGCGCAGGAAATTAAACCCGATCTTACGGTTATTGGGCCAGAAGATCCGACTGCTCTCGGACTTGCTGATGAGCTTTGGAATCTTGGCTTCAAGGTTTTTGGCTTTGGTAAAAAATACGCTCAACTTGAGACCAGTAAATCTTTTTGTAAAGAAATTTATCACGCTCACGGCCTACCAACAGCAAAAGCCATTGTTATTCGCAATAAAAAAGAGGCAAGTCGCGAGCTTGCAAAATTGCGACAAAAAGGTCAGCCAATTGTTCTCAAAAGCGATGGTCTGGCACTTGGCAAAGGAGTTGTTATAGTTTCAGTCGATCATCCTGATTATTGGGGTGAGAATAAAAAGAAGATTTCCGAAATGATGGATTTGTCTGCCCCTCTAGGATTTGTAGCAAAAAAGGTTCTTTTAGAACATAGATATCCGATTATGAATGAATGGTCTGCTATGCACATCGTGGGCCCAAAAAGATTTTGGGTGCCGTTAATGCCTACAAGAGACCATAAATTATTTAATGGTCTTAATACGGGCGGCATGGGCATAATCGCGCCAGCGCCTGAATTTACTATGGCTGATATGGAGAGCAGGCGGCGAATCCCTTTAATCTTACAGCAGTCTTTACAGGAGGAAAATTTAATGCCATTTTGCGGCATTATTTACGAAGGGCTTAATCGCATGCTGAATACTGATTATTTAGTTGAAATAAATATGAGGGGTGGCGATCCCGAAACTCAGGGCCAATTTGAATTTATTCAGGGATTGCCTTTCCATGAATTGCTTTTAGCCGCAGTTGAAGGCAAGGCAAATGTTTTGAAAAAGATTGTTATTTCGCAAAATAAGGCGTTAGTTGGAGTGGTAATGGCCAGCAAGGGATATCCAGAATATTATCAAAAAGGCAAAGAAATAATGATTCCTGAAATCTTGGAAACTCTTGGCATGATATTTCCCTCTGGTTTGGCCTGGGAAGACGGAAAATTCTATACAGTAGGCGGTCGTGTTTTAATGGCTATCGGAGTAGCAGACAATATTAAAGAAGCCAGGAGCCATGCCTATATAATTGTAAATTCAATCAGTCACCAGGAGAATTTAGTTTTTCGCGAAGATATTGGAAAAATTTAAAATAAAAAGCCGGCTCTAGCGAGTCGGCTTTTTCCTATTTTATTCTTCAATACTAATGCATTGTACAGGACAGGCCTCAACTGCCTGTTTAATTTTATCAGCATAAGCTGTATAATCTGCCATTTTTTGGACTTCGCTTTTACCGTCAACAATTTTAAATACTTCTGGGCAAATCCCTTCGCAGGTGCCGCAGCCGATGCAAATTTCCTTATTTACGATTGGTTGCATATAATTTTGATTATTTATTAGAATACAGAATAAAGCTTAATAAGCTTAAAAAGCTTAATCCTTAATTCTGATTTCGTTGTGCCCTAATTATACCACAGAACCTTAACGCTTCAAGTAATTATTGGCATCTATGTCATTTTTTGATATTATGATAATAGTTAATTATTACAGGGCATTATTATGTTCGTAAAAATATTTGGTGTTTTTTTATTCATTGCAGGCATAATTCTTATAATTTTTACAGAATGGTTTTTAAATAATTTCGGCAGGATTGACTGGGCAGAACAAAAGCTAGGCGGCGGCACAAGATCATTTTTAAAGATATTAGGTTTAATTTTAATATTTGTTGGTTTATTAATGATATTTGACCTGTTTGGAGGCATTGTTTTGTGGATTTTTAGCCCACTTATGCCAAAATAGTGTTTTTTAAATAAATCCTAAATACTAAATTCTAAATACTAAACAAATCCAAAATCCAAAATTATAAATATTAAATATTTTGTATTTTGAGCATTAGAAATTATAATTTGTTTAGGAATTAGATATTAGTGCTTAGAAATTCAAATAAAACTTATGGCCATATCAGGTGGCGCACAATTTTTAAATCCCAAGGAGATATTAGAAAAAGTAAGTTTAATTGAAGGCATGAAGGTGGCAGACCTTGGTTGCGGTAATCTTGGTTATTTTATTATTCCAGCTGCCAAAATAGTCGGCAAAACAGGCGCGGCTTATGCTGTTGATATTTTAAAAACTGCCTTAGAATCAGTCAGAAGCAGAGCTAAATTAGAGGGATTGACAAATTTGGAAACAGTTTGGGCTAACCTAGAAGATCCCGCTACTATAAAAATACCAGCAGGCACCTTAGATGTTATTTTCCTTAAAAATGTTTTATTTCAGAATAAAAAGCACAAAGAAATAGTCAGCGGCGCTGTAAAGCTCTTAAAAAAAGGAGGAAAAATAATTATTGTTGATTGGAAAAAAATTGGCATACCCTTTGGCCCCCCGGTTGATATTAGAATTGACAAAGAAAACATTAAAGCAATAGTCGGCGCTTTAAATTTAAGATTAGTGGAAGAAACAGAATTTGGCGAATATTTCTGGGGGCTGGTGTATCAGAAATGATGACCCACGAAATTTATATCACGAAAATCACGAAAGAAAGCAATTGATTCATTATTTTTGATTCTCGATTCTATATTCTTTATTCTATATTCTAAGTTCTATATTCTAAGTTCATAATTCATAATTCTAAAGTTAATATGGTATTTTTAGGAATTGATTGGGGGAAAATATTTTCAGTACCTTTTTGGCTAGAAGTAAACCCGGGCGAATTATCTGATCTATTTGAAAAGTTCTTTTTTGGAGTGCTGATTATTAATTACGGCTTATATTTTGTCAGCAGGGCGTATCAGAAGAGATTGATAGCTTCAAGGGAGTTTATAAAGGCAAAATTTTGCCAAAAAACGGCTAATTTCTTTTTAACCATGGCAGTTTCTTTCACCTTTATTTTCTTTTTCCGCTACGAGGCCATTCCATTTTTGGGCGGAAGATTCTGGGTTTTTTTCTGGTTAATAGCTGGGTTAGCTTGGCTAATATATCTTATTCGTTATTATTTTTTTCATGTGAAAAACCAGCTTAAGGAACTAGAACAGAAACAAAAGATAAAAAAATATATGTAATTTTAATTATAATGGATAATAAAATTTTAATAGGAAAATTCGGCCAGCAGCTAGCGGCCGAATTTTTGCAAAAAAGAAATTATATAATTTTACTACCTAATTTTTATTCGCGGTTTGGTGAAATTGATTTAGTGGCGGAAAAAGACAGACAAATAATTTTTGTGGAAGTTAAAACAAGACTTGGCCGCAACTTTGGACTACCTGAAGACGCTTTGAATTTTAACAAGTCAAAAAAAATAAAAGATACGGCTTTGGAATATTTAACGAAAAATAATATTAACTCTGATAATTACAGATTTGATTTAGTGGCAATCGAAATAGATAAGATAAAAAAGAGAGCGCAAATTAGACATTATAAAAATGTAATATAAAAACCCCTCCGCATGCAAACAGAGGGGTTTACGAATTTTATTTGGGGTTTTCTGTCTGTGATTCCGGCAGTTTGTAGCCCATTTTTTTGAGCGAGTCAGCAAGTTTGGCCAAATTTGTGGTCTTATTATTTTCGCTGAAATTTTTACTTACACGCGAAAAGCCAAAGGCGCCGGCAACCCAAATGGAAAGTTCAATAAGTTCATTTAAGGCCTGGGGTAGGGTAGGATATAGTTCGCTGTTAATTACGTTTAAAAAGAGCAGAGAAACAGTAGTCATAATGAAAAGCGTGACATAGATTTCTCCCTGTACAATAGCGAGAGCTTGTTTCTTGTTGTCAGAAAACAGCCAGCGTTGGGCTTCATGTAAGACGGCAAAGGCACCAATAGCCCATTTGTAGAAATAGTTTAATTTGGCTAGCGCTGGCATTTCTTTATTTTGTGCCGTGGCCATGGTGTAAGAAATTAAGATAATCAGTGTAAAAAGCGCCATGACCAGCTTGAGCCAGTTAATCCTTTCGAGTTCTTCTTTTGCTTTTTTCCAGGTCCACATTTTTTCCTCCTTTTTATTTCTGATATCTTAATTTAACAAAAAAAAATTAAATAGTCAAGGCATTTGACAAGCGTCTATTTATAGGTTAATATAATAGTAGCTAGTTTAATGTATTTTAAACTAGTTTATTTTTTAAAAAAATGCGAATTACTTGAAGAGATTTTTATTATACGAATATAAATTTAAGATAATTTGCATATTAGCATTAATAATAAATATTAGCATAAAAAACTATGGATTTAGATTTAAAAGCCATGCAGCAAGCAATTAAACAAATTGCTGCGGAAAAGGGCTTGTCAGAGAAATCAATTACTGAAACTTTAAATTACGCTTTAGCCGCTGCTTATAGAAAAGATTTTGGCCAAAAAAACCAAAATATAATTTTTGAATTTGACCCAGACAGCGGCGAGGCCAAGGTTTATGATAAAAAAGTCGTAGTTGATTTTCCACCCGATATAATCGCAGAAATAGACGTCAATGGTCGTGATAAAAAATTTGTTAAATCAGCCAAAGGTGAAATTATCACAGAAGGTGAAGAAGGGAAAGAAGGAAAAGAGGGGGAAGAGGGGAAAATGAGAGAAAGAAAGATGGAAATTGAAGAAGAAAAAGAGGGGGAAATAGAAGAGGGTGCAATTAAATTTAACCCTAAAACTGAAATTTTACTTGATGATGCCAAAAAACTTAAAAAGAAAGCTAAGGTTGGAGATGAAATAATAATGCCATTAGAAATTCCAGATAATTTCGGACGCATGGCCGCTCAAACCGCCAAGCAAGTCATTATTCAAAAAATCCGCGAGGCAGAGAGAGAATCGCTCTTTGGCGAATTTAAAGATAAAGAGCGCCATTTAATAAATGGCATAATTCAGCGCCGGGAAATGCGCGGCGTGCTTGTTGATTTGGGTAAAATTACCGCCTTAATGCCTTTTGAAGAACAATCTAGAAACGAAAGATATAATCCTGGTGAGCGCATGAAATTCTATATTGTTTCAGTTGATATGTCAGTGCGTGGGCCAGAAGTTATTGTTTCTCGAGCAACTCCAGAAATGCTGCGCGAGCTTTTTATTGCTGAAATACCCGAGGTTGCTAATAATTCCGTGGAAATTATGGCTATTTCACGCGAAGCTGGCAGTCGAGCAAAAGTGGCAGTCAAATCAAATCAGGAAAATATAGATCCTATTGGTTCATGTGTTGGCCAACGCGGGGCCAGAATCCAAACAATTATAAATGAATTAGGCGGGGAAAAAGTTGATATTATTCTTTGGGACGAAGATTCATCAAAATTTATTTCCAATTCCTTATCACCGGCTAAAATAATTACTATTGATTTGGATGAAAAAAATAAAGTGGCCACTGTTTCTGTGAAAGAAGATCAATTGTCATTGGCTATAGGCAAAGAAGGACAGAATGTTCGCTTAGCCGCAAAATTGACCGGTTGGAAAATTAATATTATGAAAGAGACAGCTAGCGGCGAAAAGGAAGAGGTGAAGATAGAAGGGAAAGAAGAGGAAAAAGAGAAAAAAGAGGGAAAAGAGATTGGTGCCGAATTAAAAGAGAAAGAAAAAGAAGAAAAGCCAAAGAAAGAGAAAAAAGAGAAAAAGGAAAAGAAAACAAAAAAAACCAAAAAAGAAAAAGAAACTAAAGAATAATTATTGGCATTGGATATTAGGCACTGGGCATTTGAAAAAGGCAAGATATCAAATAGCTCAATCAGAACAATAAGTATAAAATTAATAAAAAATCCAATAGCTAATTCCTATTTACCATTAGCTAATGGCTAATACAATAAAATGGGTTACATTACACATTTATACACAATAATATTTTATCAGCCAACTTTTAATTTTTTGGTTTGGCTTTATAATATAATTCCTGGCCATGATATTGGCCTGGCTATTATTGCTCTGACTTTATTGATTAGGGTTATTTTATTTCCTTTATTTTATCAATCTATAAAATCGCAAAAGGCACTACAGGATATTCAGCCAAAGATTGGAGAAATTAGGAAAAAATATAAAGATGATCAGCAAAAACAGGCCGCTGAATTAATGAATCTCTATAAGGCAGAAAAAGTTAATCCCTTTTCTTCTTGCTTGCCCCTTTTAATCCAGTTTCCTTTCTTAATTGCTGTTTATCAATCTTTTATGCATGGCCTAAAATCTCAGAGCTTAGATCTGCTTTATTCTTTTGTAGCTAATCCCGGGGTTATAAATACTGTTTCTTTGGGCTATTTTGATTTATCACAGCCATCTGTTATTTTGGCTGTTTTAGCCGGCGCGGCCCAGTTTTTACAGGCGAAAATGATGATTACCAAAAGGCCGCCTATGATAAAAAATAAAGAAATTGAAGGGTCAAAGGACGAGAAAATGACAGCTGTATTAAACAAGCAAATGCTTTATTTTATGCCGATTTTTACAGTAATCATTGGCATTAGTTTGCCTGCCGGTTTAGCTTTATACTGGTTATTTACCACTTTACTTATGGCTTTGCAGCAGCTGTGGATGTTTCGTAAGCGCAAACAAAAAGAAACCGAAGAAGTTAAAGCGGAATTTCCTAAAATATAATTATGTTTATAAGCGATAAAAAATTAAATCATGTCAGAGTGGAAACTGCAGGCGGTCGCTATCTGGGTTTAGTGCAGGGCTTTGAATTGGATACCGATACTGGCATTATTGAAAAATATTATGTTAAAAGTAAAAAACTAATATCTGGATTATTTGAAAACGCTTTGATAATAAATAGAAAACAGATTATCAGCTTTACGGATGAAAAAATGATTGTGGAAGAAGCCGCAGCTAAAGCATTAGCCAGCAGTAAAAAAGTTTTAAATCAAATTGAAGAAATTAACCCAGTCATTACCAGTAAGGAATTATAAAAATGAATGAGCAAAAAAAAGATTTATCATTTTTAGAGCTTTTTGTTTTAAATACAATAATATATTTTGATATTTTCGATTATCCACTTACTGTTAATGAAATTTATTATTATCTTTATACCGGAGGAATGGATGTGATGCCGTTTTCCAGTCAGGAAATTGATGATATTTTAGTAACAAGCGAAAAACTTAGAAAAGTAATAACCACGCAAAGTGGTTTTTATTTTTTAAAAGGCAGGAGAGAAATTGTTGAAATTCGTTTGGAACGCTATAATATCGCGGATAAGAAATTCAGAATTGCCAAAAAAGCTATTTGGTTTTTGAAATTTTTGCCCTTCATTAAAATGATTGCAGTTTGCAATAATTTGGGCTATCAAAATGCCAAACCTGAAAGCGACATTGATTTTTTTATCATTACGGCCAAAAACAGGATTTATCTTGTCAGATTTTGCGTCTCAGTTTTGCTTAGTCTGCTTCGGTTTAGAGGCGAAAATAAAACTGATAGAATCTGCTTGAGTTTTTACACAACCGAAGATAATATGGATTTTTCCAATTTGCCGATAGTGGCTGAAGATATTTATTTAACCTTTTGGCTGGCTACGCTCTGGCCAATTTATGTAAGAGAAAATTTTTGCCAGAAATTTTTAGAAAAAAATGTTTGGTTAAAAAAATATTTGCCACATTTTATGCCTATTAAAATTGGCTATCGTTATAGGGTAGATGATACTAGCTGGAGTAAATTTATTTATGGCGCCAAGGAGCTTATCGCTGGAGGATTTATTGGAAATTTTTTAGAAAAAATTACTAAAAAAATACAGTTAAAAAAAATGTCGCA
This sequence comes from Candidatus Falkowiibacteriota bacterium, assembly GCA_016927685.1. Taxonomy (GTDB): domain Bacteria; phylum Patescibacteriota; class Patescibacteriia; order CAIXNZ01; family CAIXNZ01; genus CAIXNZ01. The sequence goes on along the minus strand of JAFGMD010000012.1, from coordinate 702 downwards.
AAGAAAAAAAGATATGGCCGTAGTTGGTAACAGCAAAGTAATAATTTCAGATATTATGTTAAAATTCCACGAAAATGACCGGCGCTTGGAGTACTTACAGAAATTCGAAAGGAAAAGATTGGAAATAATTAATAAATTATAATGAAAAAATTCGCCAAAATAATTGAATACCTTTTTTACTTATTTATATTTCTATTGCCAATTCAGACACGTTGGATTTTTAATTATGGCAAATTAGGTAGTGAACAAAGCCAATATTTAACTTATAGTTTATATGGTACAGAAATATTGCTTGGTTTGATTTTATTTTTGGGCTTGATTTATGTAATTAAAAATTGGAATCATGAAAATTATTTATTGAATTATAGATTAAGAAATTTTTATTTTTTATTTTTACTTCTTTTTTTCATAATTATTCTTGGTTTTATTTGGGCTCTTGATAAACAAGCTACAGCTTACTATTTGTGGAAATTTTTTGAAGGATTTTTACTCTTGCTTTTTATAATTAATTTTAGAATTAGTTTTATTAATATTGCCGGCACCTTAGTTTTATCTGGTTTACTACAATCTGGTTTAGCAATTTATCAATTTTTAACTCAAAATGTTTTTGCTAGCAAATGGCTGGGCATGGCCGAACAAATAATTTCGGCAGGGGGCACATGCGTAGTAGAATCAGCTGGCCTTCGCTGGCTGCGCGCCTAT
>JAFGMD010000011.1 GCA_016927685.1 Candidatus Falkowiibacteriota bacterium | reverse complement strand
GAATTTTCATCTAGTTAAATTTTATTATAGCATTGAAACTTGAAACTTTCAAGCTTGCTGCTCCGACCAAAGCGCCATCAACTTCTTTTAATTTTAATATATCAAAACTATTTTTCGGATTGACAGTCCCGCCATACAAAACCATAATTTTTTTGCCCTCTCGGCCAAAATGCTTATTGAGCCATTGCTTAATAAAAACATGCGCTAATTTTATATCTTGTACGGAAGCTGACTTTTTTATTTTGCCTTTTTGGAAAGTAGTAATAGCCCATACCGGCTCATATGCAATAACAAAATTCCCGGGTTTCTTAATATTATTTAACGCACCATCAAGCTGTTTAGATAGGACTTTATTAGTTTGGCCGAGCCTTTTCTGACTGATATTTTCACCGACGCATAAAACAGGAATAATTTTTACTTTAAGTAGATTTAAAATTTTATCATTTATTTCTTTATCGGTTTCATGCTTGAATATGCGTCTTTCGGAATGTCCTACTATGCAATAGGCACAACCAGTTTCTTTAAGCATTTTCGCTGAAATATCGCCAGTTTTTGAACCGCTTTCATATACAGAAACATCTTGGCCCGACAATTTTATATATTTAGGCAGTTTATTTTGCAAGCGCTTTAAATACGTATAAGGAGCAGCCACTGCAACAAGATTTTTACTTTTAATAATTTTTGGAATAAAATTCATTGCCGCCTTTGCGCTCATATTCATCTTCCAATTGGCAATGATTAATTTGCTCATATATTTAATATATTAATAAATTCTTTTTCATCCTTAAAAGGACTAACCATTACTAGGTTTAACTTTTCTGTTTTCAACAAATTACTAGCAACACGGCTTACATCCTCTCTGGTTATAGCGAATATTTTTTCAATCTTTTCTTCTGGGGTTAATAACTTATCGGTTAAAATAAATTGTCTGCCAAAATATTCGGCTAGTTCATTTAATTCTTCTAATTGCAATATCATCCTACCTTTTAAAAATTCTTTTGCCTTATCTAGTTCATCGGCTGTGATTCCTTGATCTTTTAGTTTTTTTAATTCTTGTATTATAACTTCAATAGCTTCATGTATTTTATCCTTATCTAACCCTGCCCGAATCATTAAATCGCCAGTATCCTGATAAACATCCACCTGAGCTCTAATATAATAGCATAGACCTCTTTTTTCCCTTACATTTATAAATAGCCGAGAACTCATATTGCCACCCAAAATCGCACCCAAGACGTAAAGAGCATATAAATCTGGATGGGAATATGAATAAGCAGGAACGCCTAAAGCTAAATGAACCTGCTTAGTATCCTTATAATTTAATAGAACTCTTTTTTGATTTTGTATATCTTTAAACTCTTCGAACTTTTGCAAAAACATTTCATTAGCTTTTTTCTCTTGAGTAAAATAATTATTCAAAATCTTTTCTGCTTTTTTATCTATTTTACCAGAAATGACGATTACGCCGTTTTTTGGCTCATAAAAAGAATTCATATAATCAACAATTTTTTGCCGATTCATATTTTTAATTGAATCAATTGTCCCCGCTATACAGGGACCTAAATTATTTCCAGAAAAAATTTGCTCTTCAAATAAAATTTCAGCATGTTGGATTGGCGTATCTTCATACATTTTTATTTCTTCAATAATAACGCCTTTTTCTTTTTCAATTTCATCTGCATCAAATAAAGAATTATTAAGCATTTCTGATAATACATCGCATACTAATTCAAGTTTTTCGGCATTTGCTTTAATATAATAGCCAGTATGATCCTTAGCCGTATATGCATTATATTCCGCGCCAATCCCATCTAAAGTTTTGGAAATATCCAGCGTTGTGGGGTATTTTTTTGTACCCTTAAACATTAAATGCTCTATAAAATGTGAAACGCCATGATGAATTTTAATATCTTCGTAACGCGAGCCAACTTTAAATAAAACTAAAATGGTGAGAGATTGACTATCTTTCTTTGGCACTAGAATAACTGGCATGCCATTTTTGAGGGCAAATTTTTTGTACATAAATAATTTTAGAATTAATCTTCAACTGTAAAAGCGATCTTCATATTTACTCTAAATTCTGCAACCTTGCCATTTTCCACGACAGCTGTCTGGCCAACTACATCAACTCCGGTAATGCCGCGGATTGTTTTACTGGTTCTTTTGATGGCCTGCTCTATGGCATTTTCAAAACTTTTTGGTGAAGTACCGATTAATTCAAGAATTTTTACCGTCATATTATTATTAATTACTAAATTAATCTTATCATAGAAGCAATATTTTTGCTAATTTTAGATAAATTATTCTTTAAATTTATCAGCAAAATATTCAGCTAACTCTTTGAGGGCAATGCGATCTTGTTTCATGGTATCACGATCCCTAACCGTTACTTTTTTATCCTCTAAAGATTCAAAATCAATAGTAATGCAATATGGCGTGCCAATTTCGTCTTGGCGTCGATAACGCTTGCCAATAGATCCTGTTACATCATACATGGTCATGTATTCACCCCGCAGTTTTTCCTGAATTTCCCTAGCAGCTTTTTCTAATTCAGGTTTCTTAGACAACGGCAAAATGGCGATCTTGATTGGAGCTAGGCGCTTATCTAATCTTAAAACTACTTCCACATCTTTAATGCTTTCAGTGGTTGTTGTCCTACCGCCTTTAATTTCTTCATAAGCATCAAGTAAAAAGACCAATGTAGCACGGTCTGCTCCATCAGAAGTTTCAATAATATATGGCATAAACTTTTCTTTGGTTTCAGCATCAAAATATGACAAATCTTTTCCGGAAAATTTGGAATGCCTGCTCAAATCCCAATCACCGCGGTTATGTATACCAGCCAATTCATTAAATCCACCAAATGGATATTTATATTCAATATCCCAGGCCTCTTTGGCATAATGAGCTAATTCATCCCTGCCATGTTCTCTAAATTTTAAATTTGACTTTTTAACTCCTAAATCTTGATACCATTTCATGCGCAATGGCTTCCAATAATCAAAACATTTTTTTGCTTCTTTGGGATGGACAAAAAATTGCATTTCCATTTGCTCAAACTCCCGCATGCGGAAAATAAAGTTACCTGGCGTAATTTCATTTCTAAAAGCTTTGCCGATTTGGGCGATGCCAAAAGGAATTTTAAGGCGCATTGATTCTTTAACATTTTCAAAATTGGCATAAATACCCTGGCAGGTTTCGCCTCTTAAAAAACTAATAGAGGCCTCATCCTCGACCGGACCGACATGAGTTTTCATTAGCAAATTAAAAGTGCGAGGGCTAGTTAATTCACCGCCGCATTCAGGACATTTTATTTCTGAAAAGGCCTCGGGCTTCTCTTTCAAATAGCCGGGCTTCAAGCCCTTGGCTTCTAAAAGATGATCAGCTCTAAACCTTTTCTTGCAATCCTTGCAATCAACTAAAGGATCAGTGAAAGATTCAATATGACCCGATGCTTCCCAAATTTTAGGATGCATCAATATGGAAGCATCTAATCCTACGACGTCATTTCTCATTTGAACCATTGATTTCCACCATTGCCTTTTTATATTATTTTTTAATTCTACTCCTAATGGACCATAATCATAACAGGAGGCAAAGCCGCCGTATATTTCTGATGATTGAAAAACAAAACCACGCCTTTTGGCAAAAGACACGATTTTATCCATTAAATTTTCTTTATCCTCCGAAGTTTTAACGGAGGAGGATTCTTGTTTTTTCATAGAATATAGAAATTTAATAATTTATATAAAAACCTCCCATCCCAAATAAATCAAAAGTTTCAATTTATTTGGGACGAGAGGTTAATCCCGCGGTTCCACCCAAATTCCCTCTTAATATGAATTCCAGAGGGCTACTCTGCTAAATACAGCTCCAAGGGAGCCAATCCCCTTATCAACGCTATATTTAACTACTTCAAATTATAGTCCTATTTTTATTTCAGTCAATAGCTAAACAATCATTACTTCTTCCTCTTTTTCCTTAGCCATTTCTGCTATTTTTTGATTGTGTTCAGCGATATAATTATCCAAATCAGCTAAAAATTCAAATTTGTCATCCTGAGTAATTGCTTTATCTTTTTCTGAATTTAAAATTTCTTCTCTAACCATATCACGAACGCGTCGCAAACTTATTTTAGCAGCTTCTAATTTCTGACCAATAACTTTGACTAATTCTTTCCTGTTTTCTTCTGTCATTGGTGGCAATTTTGCAACTAATTTATCACCAGCGTTAACAATAGACAATCCTAAATTACTATAAGAAAAAGCTCTCTCAATATCTTTGATAATATTTTTATCCCATGGCTGGATGGAAATGGTTTTCGGCTCAGGGATACTTATCGCAGCCAATTGCTTTAATGGAGTTTGGGCGCCATAAGCTTCGACTAAAATATTTTCCACGATTGTTGACTGCGCTCGACCTGTTCTTAAACCGCTTAGTTCTGTTTTAAAATGCTCAATCGCTTTGTCAAATTCTTTTTTGCTCTTATCGATAAATCTATTGGATTTTGCCATATTTTTATACTTACTATTAATTATTTTTTAGGCATTTCTTTTGCGCCTAAATAAATCACCTTGGCATCTTTCGGATTAATCAAAATAAAATTGGGGATTCCGCCTGTTGGCGATTTTTGCGTTGCCCAATTTAGACCGCCATCTGTTGATTTATAAATCGTATTTTCTGTGGAATAATAAATAATTTTGGCATTCGTAGGATCACTGGCCAGGGCATAAATATTTGCACTACGCTCGGGCGTAATTAATTTTATAGCTTCCCATTTCATGCCGCCATCAGTTGTACGCAATAACCCATATTTTGAAGCCATAAGATAGCTATTTTTCTTTGTCCGATCTTGAAGTAAAAATGGTTTATTTTTTGATTCTGAAAATTTATCTAGCTGACGATTAATATCTGTCTCGGGTTTTTCATCACTCCAAGTTTTCCCAGCATCAGCAGTCTTATAAATGCCTGCATTTTGAGTAATTGCGTAAATAATGCGCGAATCATCTCTGTCTATCAATAGCTGAGTAATTGAATTATTTACTCTTTTAATAGTTTGCCAGGTTTTGCCAGAATCTACGCTTTTTAAAACTTCACCCTTATTATTGGCCGCATAAACATAGGTTTTATTATAATGATCAGCCGCAATCTGAGTAATTTGCAAATCTTGGCGCGTATCTACATAAACCTCGACCCAAGTACGCAAACAATCCGTTGTACGATAAATTGATTGTCCTGCGACGACAAAAACATTGCATTTATTAAAATAATCCACGGCCACATCATTAATCTTATTACTGCCAAAAAGTGGAATCTGTTGCCAACCTTCGCCAGTCGTTAAAGAATACCACAGGCCCTTATCTGTCGCCAAAAATAAAGTATTCGGTTCATTAGGATCCATTAAAATTTTACTAACACTAACATCACCTAAAGTCAATACTTTTCCTTGAGTATTTAAAATTGAAGACTTAAGAACCCAATTAAGTCCACTGTCTTCCGATCTATAGACACCCAATGGACCAGCTGGAGATTTTTGCGGTTGGGATACTACGGTACAACCGACTAACATTATACAAAAAGTAATAATGAGAAAAGCTAAAACAATTTTTATACTGCTAGATAATCGTAAATTAACCATAAATTTAAAAATTTATTATTAAATTTTCTGCGGCTAAGCGCGGATTAATATTATAATTTAAATATTTTTTGAATTCGTTTAATTCTGCTAATAAATCAATAATTTTTTGAGTAGAAAATTTTTTATTGATTTTATCTAATTCTTTTTTAAATTGCATATTAATCATCAAATCTTCAAGATTATTTTTCATAATCAAAACATCCCTTAAAATAATTTGCCAATTATCTAAATATTCTTTTAGAAAAGCGCGCGGTTCTAAATTATTT